>JBJFBU010000059.1:0-16691 GCA_051888595.1 Candidatus Gastranaerophilaceae bacterium
TATTAAAGTTTTGTTGCTGCATATTAGCATTACCTATATCACTTTCTAACATCTTTACAGCTGTATTCATATCTCTTATACAATCTTTAGCATCTTGCAAATTTCTTGTATCAGCTGAATTACTTGCAACTTTTTGTAGTGCTTCAAAACTGCCTACACACATGCTCATTGCACTTGATATTCCCCTAGCAACTGGGGAAACATTATCAATTAATTGAACTGTACTTCTTATTGTGGCCATCTTATCACCTCAACTTTCTACTTTCTATAATTATTCTTGCTCCTGCTGCTTGTATCATTTCAATTGTTGTTTTATTCTTTTTATTTTATTGAAATATACTCATTGTTCGTTGAATTTCTCCACACCTTGACGGATAATGATTTTAATTAATGAAAACCATCCTCTCTATAATCGTTCAATACACATTAGTGGAAAATTTAAAATTTAGGGGGTTGACAGTCAATCCCCGATTAGAGTTGATTTTGGGTGATTGTTTTTTTAATTGTAAAAAAATATTACACAAATTTTTTTCATTAAGCCCATATTTCCTTGACTATTATGTTTGATGTAGTACGATTAGTTAGCATGCATTTATGCATTGACCCAAATGTAAAGAAAATTTAAGACGTACGCACAATAGAATATAGAGGTTAATTTAATGTCGACTAAATTTGCTAAAAGAAAAACTCCAATGGGTATTCCAGCTACTAATTTGGATTATTTACCCGATTTAATTGAAGTGCAAAAAAAATCATTTGAATGGTTTTTAAAAGAAGGTTTGAAGGAAGAATTACTTTCTTTTTCTCCTGTTAAAGACTATACTGGTAGATTAGAGTTACACTTCTTACCAAACTACACTTTCGATAATGCAAAATACACTATCGAAGAAGCTAGAATTCACGATGCTACTTATGCAAAACAATTACGAGTTATGGTTAGACTTGTAAACCGTGATTCTGGTGAAATTAAAGAACAAGAAGTTTATATCGGTGATATTCCGACTATGACTGATAAAGGTACTTTTATTGTAAACGGTGCTGAACGTGTTATCGTTTCTCAAATCGTTCGTTCGCCTGGTGTTTACTTCAAACGTGAAGTTTCTCCTACTGGTAAACGTTTATACAATGCAACTGTTATCCCTAACCGTGGTGCTTGGATTAAAATCGAAACAGATTCTAACGATTTAATATACGTTAAAATCGATAAAAATAGAAAAATCTTAGCTACTACATTGTTGAAAGCTATGGGCTTGTCTGTTGCAGAAATGGAAGCTTCTTTCACTCACTTCGAATTCTTAAAGAAAACTTTAGAAAAAGATACAACTGAAACAACTGATGATGCTTTAATTGATGTTTACAAAAAACTTAGACCTGGTGACCCGGCTTCTGCTCAAGGTGGTCGTCAAATTATTGAAGCTCGTTTCTTTGATGAAAAGAAATATGATATCGGTCGTGTAGGTCGTTATAAATTAAACAAAAAATTAAACTTGAACGTTCCTGCTTCTCAAAGAACTCTTACTGTTCAAGATATTGTTGCATCTATTGAATACTTAATCAACTTAACTTATGATGAAGGTTCTGTAGATGATATTGACCACTTAGGTAACAGACGTGTTCGCTCGGTTGGCGAATTGTTACAAAACCAATTCAGAGTAGGTTTAAGCCGTATTGAACGTATTGTTAAAGAAAGAATGACTCTTCAAGATAGCGAAACTCTTACTCCATTAAACTTATTGAACACAAAACCTTTAGTAGCAGCTTTAAAAGAATTCTTCGGAAGTTCTCAATTATCTCAATTTATGGATCAAATTAATCCATTAGCTGAATTGACTCACAAAAGACGTATTTCAGCTTTAGGGCCTGGTGGTTTGATGAGAGAACGTGCTGGCTTTGCGGTTCGTGATATTCACCCTTCTCATTACGGTCGTATTTGTCCGATTGAAACTCCTGAAGGTCCAAACGCTGGTTTGATTGGTTCTTTGGCTACTCACGCAAAAGTTAATGACTATGGCTTTATCGAATCTCCATTCTTCGTTGTAGAAAATGGCGTTGTTACTGATAAAGTTGTTTATATGACAGCAGACGAAGATGAAAACTATCGTTGTGCTCCAGCTGACGTAGAGCTTAATGAAGATAGAACATTTAAAAATTCACAAGTTCCTGTTCGTTACAGATCTGAATTTGTTATGAGTGATTCTTCAAAAGTTGACTATGTTGGTGTTTGCCCAATTCAAATCATCTCTGTTGCAACATCTGTTATTCCTTTTATTGAACATGATGACGCTAACCGTGCATTGATGGGTTCTAACATGCAACGTCAATCAGTACCTCTTTTGATTACTGAAAGACCAAGAGTTGCAACTGGTATGGAAGCAAGAGCAGCAAAAGATTCAGGTATGTTAATCGTTTCTGAATACGATGGTGTTGTTGAAAGAGTTGTTGGTGAAGAAATTACAATTAGAGATACAGATGGTATTCCTCATGTTTACCAATTAATGAAATATGTAAGAAGTAACCAAGATACTTGTATTAACCAAAAACCTTTGGTAAATGAAGGTGATAAAGTTAAAGCAGGTGATGTAATTGCTGATGGTGCTTCAACTTGTGGTGGCGAGCTTTCACTTGGTAAAAACGTTTTAATTGCTTATATGCCTTGGGAAGGTTATAACTTCGAAGATGCTATCTTGTTATCAGAAAGATGTGTACACGATGATATCTTTACTTCAGTTCACATCGAAAAATTAGAAATTGATGCAAGACAAACAAAACTTGGACCAGAAGAAATTACTCGTGAAATTCCAAATGTTTCTGAAGATTCTTTAAGACACTTGGATGAACGTGGTATTGTTCGTATCGGTGCAAGGGTTTATGCTGATGATATTTTGGTAGGTAAAGTTACACCAAAAGGTGAGTCTGAACATCCACCAGAAGAAAAATTGTTAAGAGCAATCTTTGCTGAAAAAGCAAGAGATGTAAAAGATAATTCATTAAGAGTTCCTCACGGTGAAGGTGGTAGAGTTCTTGATGTTAAGGTATTTGACCGAGAAAAAGGTGATGAATTACCACCAGGTGCAAATACGGTTATCAGAGTTTACATTGCTCAAAAACGTAAAGTATCAGTAGGTGATAAACTTTCTGGTCGTCACGGTAACAAAGGTATCGTATCAAGAATTCTCGCAAAAGAAGATATGCCATTCTTACCTGATGGTACTCCAGTTGATGTTGTATTGAACCCTCTAGGTGTTCCTTCTCGTATGAATGTAGGTCAAACTTATGAACACTTATTAGGTTTAGCATCATACTTAACAAATGATTACTATGCAGCACCATCATTTGATGAAAGATATGGTAAGAACATGTCTGAAAAAGTAACAAAAGAAGAATTGTTACGAGGTATCAAAGAAACAGGTTGCGATTGGGTTGGCGAAGACGGTAAAGTTCGTTTAATTGACGGCCGTACAGGTGAACCATTTGATGAACCTGTTGCAGTTGGTTTAACATACTTCTTGAAACTTGTTCACTTAGTTGATGACAAGATTCACGCTCGTTCAACAGGTCCTTACTCATTAGTAACACAACAACCTTTAGGAGGTAAAGCTCAATTTGGTGGTCAAAGATTTGGTGAAATGGAAGTTTGGGCACTTGAAGCTTACGGTGCAGCCTATGTTCTTCAAGAAATGCTTACAATTAAATCCGATGATGTAAACGGACGTAATAGAGCTTACGAAGCAATCGTTAAAGGTGATAACATTCCAAGACCGGGAATTCCGGAATCATTCAAAGTACTTGTAAGAGAATTACAAAGTATTGGTTTGGATATTACAGTTGCGAAAAAAGACGGTATTGAAGTTGATTTAATGAGTGATATGGATGACTTGAGAAAATCAGCTCCAAAACGCACATTATCAGATATCGATTCAGAGTTGTTAAATATTAACTTCTTTGAAACACCGACTACATTCGGTGATATATAATCCGAACCTAGAATTAGATAATAAACTCAGCAAAAGGAGAAAATTATAAATGTCAACAAGTATAGATTATTTTGACTATATACGAATTAGTATAGCATCACCGGAAAGAATTTTAAAATGGTCTTATGGTGAAGTTACTAAACCGGAAACAATTAACTATCGTACATTAAAACCAGAAAGAGATGGTTTATTCTGTGAAAGAATTTTTGGACCTACAAAAGACTGGGAATGTTATTGCGGTAAATATAAAAGAGTAAGACATAAAGGTATTATTTGTGAACGATGTGGTGTTGAAGTTACCGATTCAAAAGTTCGTCGTCACAGAATGGGCCATATTAAACTTGCAGCTCCAGTTTCTCATATTTGGTTCTTGAAAGGTATTCCTTCATATCTTGGTCTACTTTTAGATATGACACTAAAAGATTTAGAACAAGTAATTTATTTCAACAGCTACGTTGTAATCGATCCTGCAGACAGTGATTTTAGAAAATTACAATTGTTGAACGAAGAAGAATATGAAGATTACTTGATGGAACATGAAGATTCTGAATTGAAAGTTGGCATTGGTGCAGAAGCAATTAAGGAATTGTTAGGTGAAATCGATGTAAAAGCTTTAGCAGAAGAAATCAGAAATGAATTAGCTGCTGGTGTAAATTCTGTTCAAAGAAAAGGTAAATTAATTAAACGTTTAAGATTGTTAGATTCATTAATTTCAAGTGAAACAGATCCTACTTGGATGATTATGGATGTATTGCCAGTAACTCCTCCAGATTTAAGACCAATGGTACAATTGGATGGTGGCCGTTTTGCAACATCAGACTTAAACGATTTATACAGGCGTGTAATCAACAGAAACAACCGTTTACAAAGATTGTTAGAAATGGGTGCTCCTGAAATTATTGTAAGAAACGAAAAACGTATGTTACAAGAAGCAGTAGATGCATTAATTGATAACGGTCGTCGTGGTAGAACAGTTGTTGGTCCAAATAACAGACCATTGAAATCATTATCTAACATTATCGAAGGTAAACAAGGTCGTTTCCGTCAAAACTTGTTAGGTAAACGTGTTGACTACTCAGGTCGTTCAGTAATCGTAGTTGGTCCAACTTTAGAATTGAATCAATGCGGTTTACCAAAAGAAATGGCAATTGAATTATTCAAACCATTTGTTGTTAATAAATTAATCGAACGTGGTTACGTTCAAAATATAAAATCTGCTAAAAAGAAAATTGAACGTTCTGAAGCAGTTGTATGGGATATATTAGAAGAGGTAATTGATGGACACCCAGTTATGTTAAACCGTGCTCCAACTCTTCACAGATTAGGTATTCAAGCATTTGAACCAAAACTTGTTGAAGGTCGTGCAATTCAATTACACCCATTGGTATGTACAGCATTCAATGCCGATTTCGACGGTGACCAAATGGCTGTTCACGTTCCATTGAGTATTGAAGCTCAAACAGAAGCGAGAATGTTAATGTTAGCTACAAACAACATTTTGGCTCCTGCAACAGGTAAACCTATTATCACACCATCTCAAGATATGGTTATGGGTATGTATTATTTAACTCTTATTAAAGATGAAAATATGGTACCTTCAAAATATTTCTATAATTTCAATGATGCCATCTCAGCTCTTGAAGCAGGTGTAATCAAGCTTCATGATAAGATTTATGTAAGAGATGAATATGGAAAACGATTAGAAACTACAGCAGGTAGAATTATTTTCAACGAAGCAGTAAGAAACGCAGTTTTATAATTAATAAAGGTAAATAAAAAATGACAAATATGTATACAACACAGAAGAAAACAGTCGATTTCATTAATAAACAAATGGATAAAGGTGCATTAAAAAATTTGCTTGCACAAATCTATCTTGAATTTGGTGGTGCTAAAACAGCAACATTGGCAAATACATTGAAAAATTTAGGTTATCACTACGCAACAAAATCAGGTGTAACAATTTCAATTTCAGACTTGTCAGTACCTCCAATCAAAGCTAAATTGTTGAAAGAAGCTGATGAAGAAATCGAAAAATCAACAAAAAGATACCTAAAAGGTGAAATTACAGAAGTAGAAAGATATACAAAGGTTATCGATACTTGGTCTGAAACAACAGCTAAGTTGACAGAGCAAGTAGTTAAAAACTTTGATAGATTGAACCCAGTTTATATGATGGCGTTCTCAGGTGCCAGAGGTAACTTATCACAAGTATCACAATTGGTTGGTATGCGTGGTTTGATGGCTGATGCACAAGGTCAAATTATCGACTTGCCTATTCGTTCAAACTTTAAAGAAGGTCTTTCAGTTACAGAATACATTATTTCATCATATGGTGCTCGTAAAGGTCTTGTAGATACAGCGTTGAAAACAGCCGATTCAGGTTACTTAACAAGACGTTTAGTTGACGTTGCACAAGATGTTATTATTCGTGATCACGATTGTCATGGTAAAAAACATATTAAATTAAGAGGTATCTATGATGGCGATACTTGTATCGTACCTTTAATTGACAGATTATTAGGTAGAACAATTGCTCAAGATATCGTTGATGAAAATGGCAATGTTATCATTGAAGCAAACACTACTTTAGATAGAAAAGATATTAAAAAGATTTCTCATTTAGATTTGAAAGAATTAGATGTTCGTTCAGGTTTAACTTGTGAATTAGAATATGGTGTATGCCAAAAATGTTATGGTTGGGCAATGACAACTCAAAAAATGGTTGACATTGGTGAATCAATCGGTATCATTGCAGCACAATCAATCGGTGAACCTGGTACACAATTAACAATGCGTACATTCCACACAGGTGGTGTATTTAAAGGTTCTGGTGCTATGAAGCAAATCTTGGCTGATGAAGCTGGTGAAGTTTTATCAACAGTAAAAACTCGTGAAGTAAGAACACGTCACGGGGATATTGTACAAATATTGATTCTTGAATCAGATGTAGAAGTTCAAGGTGAAAAGAAAACTAGAAAATATCACATTCCAGCTGGTGCAAAAATCTTGTTCAAAAAAGGTCAAAAAGTTGAAAAAGGCTTTAAACTTGCAGAATATGAACCAGTATCACAAGGGGATGGTTCTCGTTTAACAGAAAAAGCTACAAAAGATATTACATCTGATATGTCAGGTGAAGTTGTTTACCAAGACTTTACAGCAGATGAAAAGAAAGATAGACAAGGTAACATATCAAGAACAGCTAACAAGAGCGGTATTGTTTGGGTTCTTGGTGGTGATGTTTATAATTTACCTGGTGGTTCAAAAATTTTAGTTAAAAATGAACAACCAATCAAAGAAGGTGAAAAACTTGCTGAAACTTTAACAATATGTGAACATGGTGGTGAAGTTAGAGTAGGTGATGATTTACAAATTGAAGAAGTTAAATTTGAAGGTAAAAAAATTAAGAAAATTGTTTCTGGTAAAGAATTAACAATCGTTATTGCTTCAATTAATCCTTCAAATGCAACATTTGAACAAACTAAAAAAGAACAACTTTGGACAGTTGAAAATTCTGGTGAAAAATATATCGTTAAATCTCCTGTTGATACAACAGTTGAAAATGGTATGATTATTGCCGAATTAATAAGTGATGATTGTTCTGTTTCTTCATCAGGTGAAATCAGATACGTTGATGTTGAAGTTGATGACAATCAAATAATTACAAAACCTGGTAGTGTTGTATTTATTCCTGAAGAAGTTCACCAATTAAATAAAGAAGCTTCTTTAAAAATGGTAGAATCAGGAACTTATGTAACAGCAGGTACAGAAGTTGTAAAAGATGTTTACTGCCATATTGATGGTATTGTTGAAATCAAAGAATACAACGATATTATTCATGAAGTAACAATCAGACCTGGTGAAATTCACCAACTTGCAAATGTTTCAGAATTGAAAGTTGAAGAAGGTGAAGTATTAAAGAAAGGTACTGTAATTGCAGAAGGCATCAAAGCAAAAGAAACTTCAATTATAACAATCATGGATTCTGAAATGGATGAATTGGATATTGAAGATTTGGATGAAGAAATGGATTCATCATTAGGTATGGATGAAGATAACATTGCAAATCAACCAATTCAAATTTTAGTAAGACCAGTTCAAGTTATTAAAGTTGATCAAAAAGATGTTTCAATTAAATTTAACACAACAGATGAATTAATTGATATCGTTCCTGTAACTCAATTACAATATAAAGATGGTGCAAGAGTTAGAAATTTAGATGGTGCAACATTAGTTAGAACAAGCTTAGTTCTTCAAATGCAAGGTTATTTATCACACTTAAAAGGTATGGTAGAGCTTGATGAAAATGGCGATTTGAAAATTGTTGTATTAGATAAATTAATTGTTCGTCGTGAATTAGAAGGCAATACTAAGTTGAATGATTCATTACAAACTGAGCTTTTGGTAAAAAATGGCGAAACAATTGCACCAAAAACACCGGTTGCAAAAACTTGTGTTCTTGCATTAAATGATGGTGAAGTTTCTATTAAGGATGAAAATGCAGAAGCTAGAAGATTACTTTTAATCTGTAAAAACTTTGAAGAAACAGTAGCTATCAAATCAAAAGCTGTTGTAAAAGAAGGACAATTCATAAAACAAGATGATTTATTAACTGAAGGTGAAGACAGAGCACCTGTTTCAGGTAAAGTTGTAAAAGTAACAAAATCTGAAATTTTAATTAGAACAGGTCGTCCATACTTAATCAGTCCTGGTACAATGCTACAAGTTGCTGCTGGTTCATTGGTACTTCGTGGTGATATGCTTGTTACATTGGTATATGAAAGACAAAAAACAGGTGATATCGTACAAGGTCTTCCAAGGGTTGAAGAGTTGTTAGAAGGTCGTAAACCAAAAGATTGTGCTATTTTAGCAGAAGAAGATGGTACAGCAATTATTGAAATCGATGACGATATGCCAAGATTGTTTATTGAAACTGCTGACAATTCAAGAACTGAAATCAAATTTGCAATTGACGCAAACATAGTAGTTCAAAACGGTCAAAAGATAAAAAAAGGTGAACCTTTAACAAGTGGTCCTTTAAATCCGCATGACGTTATGAGATTATGTGGTCCTGAAGTTGCACAACAATATTTAGTAGACGAAGTACAACGTGTATATCGTTCTCAAGGTGTAGAAATTGCTGATAAACACGTTGAAATTATCGTTCGTCAAATGACTAAAAAAGTTAAAATTGTTGATGCTGGTGATACAAACTTATTACCAGGTGAATTGGTTGAAGTTCAAGTATTTGAGAAAGAAAATGAAGCTGTACAAGCAAATGGTGGACAAGTTGCAACTTGTGAATACATGTTGCTAGGTATTACTAAAGCTTCATTGAATACAGAATCATTCATTTCAGCAGCTTCATTCCAAGAAACAACAAGAATTCTTACAGAAGCAGCGGTTGATGGTAAGAAAGACTTATTGAGAGGTTTGAAAGAAAACGTTATCATTGGTCGTCTAATCCCAGCAGGTACTGGTTTCTATCATTTAACTCATGCAAATGAAGAAAAAGATAAAGAGGCTCAAAGACGTGCAGCTCAAAGAAATCAAGCAAGAAAACCTTCTGCAATCTTAGAAGAAATCGAAGGTATGTTTGGTGCTCCTGAGTTTTCAGTTGATGATGACAAAATTGGTTAATAATTCAAATAACTAATAAATAATAAAAAGCCCGATAACAATTTGTTATCGGGCTTTTTAAGTAAAAATTAAAAATAAATTAAACGCCAGAACCTTTTATTTCAATTTTTTTAAGGCGTTGCTCGATTTTGCGGTACCATTTTAATGGTTGTTGGAAAAGAGTTTCATATTCTTCAACTTTGCCTTCAGCTATTTCTTTAAATTGGTTATCGCAAGCTTCAGTCATTATATTTTCTAAAAAATGAGTATATTCTTTTCTATCTACATTTGCATTGTCTAATGTTATAGGGTCTTTAAATTCTACCAAAACTTCTGGTCTGTCGGCTCTAAGAAACATATAATTTACTGCAACAGGTACAAGATTAACTTTGCCGTATTTTTTAACAGCTTTTTGAGCAATGTAAGTTAATCCGGTCTGAAAAGTAATAGGTCTATAGTTAGGTGGCATAATAATTCCTTGTGGGAAAATGTACAAGAAATTATTCAAATCACCAATTGTGTCTATAGCAAATTGTAAAGCAGACATTGAAGCTTGTGGTGATTTTTTATTTACTGAAAACGCACCAGCACGTCTTAATAGAGGAAATCTATTAAGTTCTTCAACCATAATTCTAATTTGTTTATGGAAAATTCTCATGCAGATATTGTATCCAACAATTCCATCCCACCAATTAGAATGTGGAGCAAAAAGTATTGTTGGAACATTTTCATCTCTGTTTAAAACTTTTTCTGCACCTTTATATCTAAGTGCAAAAAATCTATTTTCAATCATTCCATAAAAAAATCTATCAGCGACCCAAAGCCAAAAAGAAGAAGTTTTTGCAGGTCTAAATTTTTCATTTTGGTTCCTCAACTTAGTTGGAGGTACTTTTGAATATAAATGTTCCATAATCTCATTTTATAATAACAATGCAAATTTTTAACCATATAACAAGAGTATTTTTAAGACATCTTAACATGTAATTGACTGAAAATGATATTTATTTTACGATTGTCGTAGAGGAAATGGAGTGAATATCTTCAACTGTGACGCAGCCGTAAAAGTCGGAATGCTCCGGAGAAATTGGAAGGTTTCTCATTAAAATTGTTGCCAAACTTCGATTCAAAGTGATGGCTTAATTATTACAACTATCAAATAATTACCCATACTCAAATGAGTATAAGTTTAGCACCCTAGTGTAGGTATGTGTATAGAAGGATAAATCCCTAAATATGGCAGTAAGTGCTGTACAAAATAATAGTAAGGTTGGGGGCGGTTTATGTCCGCACGGGTTGCCACCATCAGCGTGTCCAATATGTTCTGGTGGAATGGGTGGTGCTATGCAAAAACGTGCTGACCATACTGCAAAACCTGGTGAAATGAGTTGGAATGAGTGTGCTGCTATAGGTGCAATGTTGAGAGCTCAAAAGCTTGCAAAACAAAGAAATCTTCAAGCTCAAGAAAATAGAATAAAACAGATTGTGAAATTTGAATCTCAAATGATGAATATATCAAAAAAACTTGCATTGATTGCAACTGCTGTTTTAAACAATACTCCACCAATTATTTCAAAACCTATCAATTTTTTCATAAATAAATTGACAATTCCATCAATGAATTTTATAAAAAATATGCCAGTTAATATAATGAAAAATATTGAAAATTTTAAACAAAAATTTATAGATATTCAAGATAAATTAAACGCTATGTTTGGTGAATTAAAGAATTCGATAGAAAAAAAGATTTCAGAAACATTAGCAAATTTCAAAAAGAAATTTAGATTAATATTACAGGTTGAAGAAACAGTTGATAGTGATAATGAAGAGAAAAAAATTGAAGAAGAAAAAAGGACTTTTGAAGTTAAGACATTTATCAACGATTTGTACAACAGAATAACAAAAACTGTTCAGTCTTATGGTCAGTATAAGAAAGAAAATATGGAAAAAGATGCAAGTAAATAAAATCAATAACAATTTAGCAAAATTATATTTAATAGACAGTTTTGAGTTTAAAAAGACTGAAATGCCAACAAAAAACAAACCATACTGTACTTTTGATATGGATAAAGTTGATATTTTTGTAAAAAATAAAGAAAGGGCATTACCAAAACTTGTTAGTATGCTAGAGAATGCAAAAACAGAGGCTGAAATAGTTGAAGGAATTTATATTGCAGATAGAATGATTGATGCAGGCACAAAAGGTATAGGTGACTTATATACAAAGTGTTTTGCAAAATTTAATGATTCTCGTTCTGCAAATGTTCAAACATTTTTGTCAGGTGTATATAGAAAAACTCTAAATCCTGATGCATTTGGACCATTGGTAAAAATGATGGTTAATAATTTTATAAATCCACCAAAAGCAAATTTTGACCCGAATGAAGAAGTTGGTGGTGCGGTTATTGAATATATTAGAGAAGCCGTAAAGGAAAGTAAAAAGTAAAAATAATTATAAGAAAATATAAGGAAAAGGAAAGAAAAATGAGATTACAAGCAATTACAAATCCAATTACAAAAGTAATGTTCAAATCTACAGAAGCTGTTGAAAAAGCACCGGTAGAGGCTATTCAAAAAATTGGAGAAGGTTTAAACCAACCTGCACAAGACGAATTTGTAAAAGAAGAAAAGCCTTTTGAATTACCAAAAGATGTGGAATTTAAAAAACCAAGAATGGCTACAAAAGAAAAACCTTATTGCGAATTTGACCAAGATAAAGTTGATTTATTTGTAAAAAACAAAGAAAAAGCAATTCCTGCATTGCAAAATATGCTTGCTAACGCTAAAGAAGAAGATGAAATTTGTGAAGGTTTGTATATTGCAGACAGAATGATTGCTGCAGGAACAAAGGGTATGGATAAAATGTATTACGGTTATTATTCAAAATTTAATGAAAATCGTTCTCCAAATGTTCAATCATTTTTGTCAGGCGTTTATAGAAGAATTCTAGTTCCTGATGCATTTGGTCCATTAATCAAAATGTTAGTACAAAACATTATGGTACCACCAAAAGATGCTCCTTTTGACCCTAATGAATCAATAGGTGGTTCAATTTTGGAACATATTAAAGCTCCAGCTATTCATCCTCTTTAGATGAAAGCATTTCAATATTTTGGCGAACATTTTTATAATTTTTATTGAGGTTTTCAATTTCTAAGTACAAATTGAGAGCCTCTTCTTTATTACCTTGGCTTTCAAGAATTAATGCAAGTTGATATTTTGCATCAATGTGGTTTGGTTCAAGTTGTAGAATTTTTTCTAGCGTTTTGATTTCGCTAGTTTTATCGTGTTGATTTTCAAATAGAACGGCAAGCTTGTAGTAAGCTTCAGTATTAGTATCGTCAACTTTTACTGCAGAAAGTAAAGAATTCTTTTGTTCAATAGAATTTCCAAGAGCTTCATAACAATCAGAAAGTGCCATGTAGTATTTAGGTACTTTGTTATTTATTTGTAAAGCTTTTTTCAATTGCATAATTGCTTCATTATAGCTTTTTATTTGAATATTTGCTAAACCAAGTTCATAAAATACTTCTGGATTTTCGTTATCATAATTAATTGCAACAGAAAAAGTTTTGAAACTTTCATTTATATCTTTCTTTTCATTTAGCAAATATTTTGCCCAAGCAACATACAAATTGCTAATCTCAGTGTGAATATCTTTTACTTCTTCTGGATTAACGATGTTCAATATTTGTTTGTATAAATCAACTGCAGGTTCAAATTCTTTTTTATTAACATAAACATCTATCATCAAACGTTTAATTTCAATATTATTTGCATTTGATTTTGACAGGTCATTTAATAAATCCATACCTTCTTTTTCTTTACCAGTGTTGATAAGAATTCTTGCTATATAAGTTTTAATTTTAACTTTATCAGAAAATGGATGTTCTAAAAGTTTTTTTGCATAGAACATAGTTTTTTCATTATCTTTCATTATGTAGTATAGGTTTATCAAATTATTTAGTAACCACAAACTTAAACTATTATTATCATTTGATTCGAGCATTTTTTCGCAGTTTGCAATTGCACCAGAATAATTTTGAACATTCATGTAAAGTTCAATAAGTTTTTTATTTGTTTCTACATCATCGGGATAAATTTCTAAAATGCCGTTTAATTCATCAAATGCATCTGGATAGTTTTCAGCTTCAATATACAAATCAGCTAAAATTCGTTTAATTTTAGCCACTTCAAGGTTGTTATCTATTAAAGATTCAAGTTTTTTAAGTTCTTTTACTGCTAAAACTTTTTGATTTGTTTCCAAATAAATATCGCTTAATTCTTTTATTGCAACCAAATTGTCTGGTTCAGTTCTAACAATTTCTTGCAATTCTGTAATTGCTTTTGAAAGTTGATTGATTTTTTTATAGCATCTTGCAAGAAGTAATCTTATTTCATTGTTATGTTCTTCTTTACTCAAAATAATGATACACTCTTTAATTGCTTCATAGATAGTATCATCGTTGAATAAAGTTTTAGCTAAAAGAATTCGCAATTTTGTATGTTCAGGTTTTATTGCTAAATATTTTTTCGCAATTTTTTTAACAAGCTTATATTTTTTTTGTTGAAACAAAATTTCAGCTTGTTCATAAATCCCTTTTCTTGTAATTTGTAAATCTCTTTTTTTAGGTTGTTCGCTTGAAGTTAGTAATACTATGTAAATAAGGTATATTAACGATAAAGCAGAAACTATAGCTACTATAAAAACAAATAAATTTGTTGACATAAAAATCCTTTTAGTCCGTCCTATCCTTGGTGTAATTTTACCTAATAGGTATTTACTTTTTAATAAAAATCATTATAGTGTAAATATATGCGAAATACAATACTATATCTATTATCTATTTTGATGATTTTTGTACTTCAACAAGCATCATTTGCAGAAGATGTTTCATCTTCGGGTGATTGGAGTGATATTTCTAATGTTCAAAATGCGTGGGACGGTCAAAAAATAATTACAAATAAAGAATATGAGCAAGTTGTGAATGAGCTTGAAAGAAGAAAGAATGCAAAAAATACAAGAGCTCAAAAAAAAGCCGGTGATATTTTAATGAAAAGTTCAGAAGGTTCTGAGGCGGATTTTTTGTGTAAATTTAATGAACAGTATCCATTATTAAATCTTACAGTTCCAATAACAACTTCTGCCGGAGTTATTCCTCCAGGACATTATAAGGCTGTTGGCGTAAAAAAAGATGGAAAAATTTTTATAAATCTTTGTCAATCTTATGATGTTGTTGGTAAAATTCCAGCGATTGAAACAGATGAGGATTTTGATGAGATGGATATTAATTTTATTAAAGTTGAAGAAGTTGCTCAAAATGTACTTAAAATAATGTATGGTTCTATGAAATTTAATGCTTATGCTTACTTAAAATATTAAAAATCAATAATATGGGTTATAAAAATTTTTATAATTTTGTGTTAATTTGTAATAATGATTAAAGTATTAAAACAAATTGTCTGCTTATTTTTTATAATTTTTCTTTTGGTTTTATTTGCAAAAGCTTGTATCAGAAGAGATATACCTGATGAAAATGTTTATAAGCATGATGTTGTAAAGCAGGAGAATGTTGTTGCTTATCCAAAAGAGGCAATAAATGTACAATTTCAAGGCAAAGATTATTTACAATCTCAAGCACCAATTGGAAAATTTGGTGGAGAATTAATAAACTCTACTATTGGTGAAGGTCCAAAAACTTTTAATCCATTTACTTCAAAAGATGCTACATCTTCGACTATGGCGGGTATGATGTTTGACGGGTTATTTTCTACTGACCCAAAAGATGGACATATAATTCCAAAATTGGCAAAATCTTATGAAACAAAAGATGGAATGACATATATTGTCCATTTAAGAAAAGGTATTCAATGGTCTGATGGCAAGTCAATTACTGCTGACGATGTCGTTTTTACTTGGAATAATATAATTTTGGCAGGTTTGGGTAATACTTCGCTTAGAGATGCATTAATTATTGATGGAAAACTACCCAAAGTTTATAAAGTAGATGATTATACTGTAAAATTTGTTATATCAAAACCCTTTTCACCATTTGTAAGGTTATTATCCGCACAAATAGCTCCAAAACATGTTTTTGCTCCAGTTGTAAAACAGGGAGCAAAAGCCTTTGATAGCTTCTATGGAACAAATACAAATCCAAAAGATTTTGTAGTTAGTGGTGCGTTTAGATTAAAAGAATATCTTGCTGCTCAAAGAGTTGTATTTGAACGTAATCCAAATTACTACATGATAAATACTAAAAATGAAAAACTTCCATATCTAGATAAAGTGGTATTTTTAATTGTTGGTGACTTAAATAATGAAATTTTAAAATTTGAAGCAAAAGAAATTGATACAATATCTTTGAGAGGTTCAAATGTTGCAAGATATAAATCAAAAGAAGCAAAATCAGATTATAGAATTTATAACATTGGAGCTGATACAGGAACATTATTCCTTGTTATAAATTTGAACAAACGAAAAAATCAAGAGGGTGAATTTTATGTTCAACCTGAAAAACAATATTGGTTTAATGATGTGAATTTTAGAAGTGCTGTAGATTATGCATTGGATAGAAAAAGTATGGTACAAAATGTTGCAAATGGTCTTGCCAAACCGTTATTTACAGCTGAAAGTTTAAATTCTATTTTTTTAAACAAAAATATAAAGGGGCATGATAGAAATTTAGAAATTGCAAAAAAATACTTAAAAGATGGTGGTTTTAGTATAGGAAAAAATAAAAATTTGTACGATAAATTTAATAATCGTGTAGAATTTAATTTGTATACCAATGCGGGTAATACTGAAAGAGAAGCAATTGGAGTTATGGTGAAACAAGACCTAGAAGATTTAGGCATGGTTGTAAACTATAAACCTATCGAATTTAATTCTCTAGTAAATAAAATGACAACAACTCTTGATTGGGACATGATTATTATGGGATTGACTGGTTCTCCTCTAGAACCACACGATGGTAAAAATGTCTGGTATTCAAATGGTTCATTGCATTTGTTTAACCAAAGGACTGGCGATGAAAAATTTGATGATAGATTAGATTTTGAAAAAAGGTTAGATGAAATTTTTGATAAAGGTGCATTGCA
>JBJFBU010000060.1:0-3730 GCA_051888595.1 Candidatus Gastranaerophilaceae bacterium
AAACCTTATGGTTTTTTCTACGAGTTGATTACACTAATGTTTAGCTATAATGTAACTGGCAAATACAAAGAACAAAATGATTTTGCTAGTACTAAAGTTTTTGATAAATCAGATTTTATTCCAAACATGATAAATCTTGAAGCTAGAGAATTTCCACACCCGGAAGACGTAAGAGCTGGGTTATTTGAAGCGTTTGAAAACATGATTGCAAGAATGCAAAATACACTTATACTTATCGAAAACATGGAATTAATGGATGAAACTTCATTTGAATTATTCCAAGATCTATTATTAAAATTTGACAGATTTAATGTAAGCTATGTAATTATGTCTAATAAAGACTATTCATTACATAAATCTGCACATTTCTTACTTTCAAAACAAGAATATACTGAAATTACAATAAAACCTACACCAATAAAAGCAATTATAGATGCAAATGCAGCACTTTGCAAAAATGTTATGGACACTTTCTATATGCAAAAAATTACAAGAAATACGAAAGGTTCCCAACTATACTTTATGTTAGCATTAATTCATTTAATGGATATTGGTGTTTTCGAAGTAAAAGAAGGTTCACTTGTGCTTAAAAATCCTCTTACTGTTGTTTTCCCAACAACACTTGACGAACTTATTCAAAAGAGAATTCAATACATTCGCACAATTGATGAAAATTTATACCAAATATTTGCGTTAATGCTCCTTATTGGACCACAAATTGATATTAGAACAATCAGTGATTTTAGAATAGAAAATATTACAGATTATCTAACATACCTTGATTCAAAAGGATTTATAACAAACAACAACGGTATTATTCAAATAGAAAGCTACAATCTTTACTATGAGAACACAATAAATGTAATGGATTTTGAGGAAAAACGTAAACTCGCAAATTACTTAATTGTAAACTGTTTTAGACAAAATTCAGCTCACCCAGTTTTGGCAAAATTATTCAACCTAGTAGAAAGTAGCAAAAACGAATTTGTTCAATGGGAAAATTTATCAAACATTAACCAATCTTTAGGTGATTTTAGTGCTTACTTAAACTGTAGTTTAAAATTCTTAAAACTGCTTGATAACAATGTCAACGAAACATCTGAAAAATCAATTGAAGAATATAAAATGGAAGTTTATGAAAACATTGCAAACCTATTATATAAATACACACCAGAAAAAATTGCAAATATAACTCAAATTATTTTAGATAATCTCGAAAGAGGAATGCAAGATAAGAAAGTTATTAACTTGTGCAACAAAATCATGCAAGGTTGCCTTATTTCAGGCAACTATACTCACGCATTATTAATGTCACATAAAATCCTTTCTCGAATAGAAAATCCTGAAATAAATCCACAAAATCCTAATTTTAGTATTACAGCATTCTTAATTTCATTAGTAAAAATAGAGATATTATTTAATGTTGGTGATTTAGAAGACTGTATTACACTCGGAAATGAGCTTTTCACAATACTTGCAAATAATGGAAAAGAAGCTGTAAAACCAAAAACCATTGCAGACAAACAATTTGATGATTTGCTTGTTGATGCAGCAGGGTATATTATCTTTGCAAGTGTACTTCAGCTAAAACAAAATACATATCAATTCTGTGAATTAGCTGAAAAAGTACTTGTAAATTTACCACAATCTTATAAATATTTTGCAGAAATTGACAACCTACTTCATGGAAAACCTGTAAACTTTAATTCAAATGAAAAACCTAATGACAATGAAAAATTTGCAGGATTCTTATTTAATATAGTAAACACCTTCCACACTGCAACATCACCAAACGATTTTGCAACAAAGATTTATAGTGCAAAATTAAGTGCAAAAAAGAACAATTTAAACCAGCTTGAGTTGTTCTGTGACTTAATGATTGGTAAATCTTATCTTAATATGAATAATTATAAAAAAGCTACAGCAATTTATAACAGTGTACTTGAAACATCAACAAATAACGGTTTAAAAAATATAACTTACATAGCCTGGTACTTAATAGCTGAAGCATCATTAAAAAATAATGAAATCAATACAGCTTATGGACTTATTTTTAATGCTATGGTTGAACTTGAAAAGAATTCAAATACAAACATGTATCTTCTTATGATATTTAAAATCTTACAAGCAACAGTTTTGAAAATTAAAAAAGAAGACACACAATCAAATTTTTGCTATAATCAAGCTAAACAAATTTCTGAAAGATATAAAATTAAATTAAACTTAAAGTAATAAGATGGAGGTCTTAAATGAAAGTATTATTTGCTTCTGCAGAAGTAGCACCATTTTCTAAAGTTGGCGGATTGGCTGACGTGATGGGCAGTTTACCAAAATATTTAGACAAAAAAGCTGAAATAGCAATTTTTACACCATTACATGGGTGTATTGATAGAAAAAAATTCGGAATAGAGGAATACCCAAATTCAGAAATGTGGATTACTTTTGGCTGGCAAGGTCACAAATTCAAATTACACATGTGCAAACTTCCAGAAACAAAAATTAATGTATTCTTCATTGAAAATGATTGGTATTTTGGCTGTTTCAAAGAAGTATACCCAAAATATTTAGACCCTAGATATGAACACGAAAGATATATTGCATTCTCACTAGCCGTACTTGAATATGCAAAAGCACTAAACTTTAAGGCTGATATTATCCACACAAACGATTGGCATACGGCTATGATACCAATGTTTATCGAAGCAAACTACAAATATGACGATTTTTGGAACAAAGCAAAAACAGTATTCCAAATTCACAATTTAGCATACCAAGGTGTTTGGTTTGAAGATGTTTTAGATTTCGCAAATATGAGAAAAGATATTGTATTTAACGAATGGGGACTTGAACACTATGGTCGTGTGAATTGGGTAAAAGGTGCAATCAATTACTCAGATGCTATTTTAGTTGTTTCTCCAAAATATGCACAAGAAATTTTAACTGGTGAATATGGAGAAGGCATGGATTACACACTAAGAATGAATCAAAATAAAATTCATGGCATCTTAAATGGTATTGATTACTCAGTATTTAACCCTAAAAAAGATAAAAACTTAGTTGCAAATTATGATGCTAGATCTCTTAAAAAGAAAGCTGAAAATAAAAAGAAAGTTTGTGAATACTTTGGTTTAAAATACAATCCTGATAGACCGCTTATTGCATTAATTTCAAGATTAGTCGACCAAAAAGGTATTGATTTAATCAGAGATGAACAGTATGAAATGATGAATATGCCTGCAGATTTTGTATTCTTAGGTTCAGGTGCAAAACAATACGAAGATTTATTAATTTGGTTGTCTAACAATTCACCAAACATTAGAGCTGAAATTGGCTACAACGCAGGTTTAGCAAATCTAATTTATGCAGGTTCAGACATGTTCTTAATGCCATCAAAATTTGAGCCATGCGGACTAAGTCAATTAATCGCAATGAAATATGGATCTTTACCTGTTGTTAGAGCAACTGGTGGTCTAGACGACACTGTAAAAGGTGAACCTCTTGATGAAGCTAATGGATTTAAATTCTGGAGATACAACGGTTGGGATATGAAAGAAGCCTTATATTATGCAATCAACTTGTATCACAATGATAACAAAGCATTTACAAAGATGCAGAAAAATGCAATGACTTCTGACTTCAGCTGGAAAGTAAGTGCAAAAAAATATATGGAACTTTATGAAAATTTGCTTAAAAAGTAAACTTATATTATTCCTTTTAAAATAATAATATT
>JBJFBU010000061.1:0-16543 GCA_051888595.1 Candidatus Gastranaerophilaceae bacterium
GGTGCTTCAAATGCTTTCAATTTAACTGATGGACTTGATGGTTTAGCTTCAAGTTGTGGTGTACCAGTGTTTTTAGCTTGTGCTATTGTTGCCGGAATTGCTGGATATACTGAAGTTTCAATTATTGCCGCTGCAACTTCGGGTGCTTTAGTTGGATTTTTAAAATATAATAAAGCAAAGGCCCAAGTTTTTATGGGTGATACAGGTTCTCTTGCTTTAGGCGGATTGCTTGGTACACTTGCAGTTATGGGAAAATTTGAATTGTTGCTTGTAATTATGGCATTGATGTTTATTATTGAAACAATGTCTGTAATTATTCAAGTTACAAGTTTTAAGTTGACAGGAAAAAGAGTTTTTAAAATGGCTCCTATACATCATCATTTTGAATTATTAGGTTGGAGTGAAAATCGTATTGTAATTACTTTTGCAGTTTGTTCAATTATATTTTCTTTAATTTCTGTTATTTTATTCTATTTATATTTTAGAGGTTTAATTTAATGAAAAAAAATTGGTTTGAAAAAAAAGTTTTGATATTAGGTTTATCTAAAAGTGGCATTACTGCTGGAAAATATTTAAGTGGAAAGTGTGCTAACGTTTTTATTACTGAATCTCGAGAAGAAAAACCAGAAGATAAAGAGTTGCTAAAAGAATTAAATGCTCTTGATATTAAGGTTGAAATGGGTTCACACAGTGATGAATTCATAAAAGATAGTTATATTGCTATTGCAAGTCCCGGAATACCTCCTCATAGCGAAATTTTTAAAAGATTGAAGGATGCTAATGTCCCTATTATTTCTGAAATTGAGCTTGCTTATTCAGAAAGTTTAAAGCCTTTTATTGCAATTACTGGTACAAATGGTAAAACTACTACAACTGCATTAACAGCACATATTTTAAGTCAGGAATACAACGCACAACCTTGTGGAAATTATGGTGTTCCTCCTTGTGCATTGTTAAACGATAATATTGATTATTTTGTTTGTGAAGTAAGTTCTTTCCAACTTGAAACAAGTAATTCTTTTCAACCGCAAATTTCTTGTTGGTTGAATTTTACTCCTGATCATGTGGATTGGCACCAAGGGTTAGAAAATTATTTTAATGCTAAAGCTAAAATCTTTAAATTTCCTCAATTGCCAGCATTTGCAGTTTTTAATGGTCAAGATGAGAAATTGTTTGAATTTTCAAAAACTTGTCCAACGAATGTGTTCATTTTTGATAGAAAAATGGAAGATAATTGTTGTTATATTGAAAATGATACAATTTATTTCTGTAGAAATAAAAAAACAGAAGAAATTATTAAACTAAGTGAATGTCCTTTGATAGGTCATCACAATTACCAAAATGTAATGTGTTCTATTATTGTTGCTAAAATTGAAGGTATTTCAAATGAAAATATTAAATCAGCAATAATGTCTTTTAAAGTTCCAGAACACAGATTAGAATATGTTGGAAAGGTTCAAAATACAGAATTTTACAACGATTCTAAAGCTACAAACCCAGAATCAGCTATTGTTGCAATTAATTCATTTAATGATAAAGATGTTGTCTTAATTGCTGGTGGTCGTGATAAAAATACAGATTTAAAAGAATTTTGCGATTCTGTAAATAAACATATAAAAACAGTTATTCTTATAGGAGAAGCTGGAAAACGTTTTGAAGAAAACTTAAAACAAAATGGGTTTGAAAATATAATTTTTGAACAAACTATGCAAAGTGCTATTGATAAAGGTTTGTCATTAAAACCTGACGTTGTTCTGTTATCACCGGCATGTGCAAGTTTTGATATGTTTAAAGGTTATGAAGAACGAGGAAAAGTATTTAAAGAATATGTCTTATCAAAAATATAATCCAAAGCGAGAAGCTCCATATACACCAAAACATAGCGTTATTTTGACTCCGCCTGATAAAACGGTGTTGATTGTTATTGCGTTTTTAGTAACTATCGGTATTATTTCTATATTTTCGGCTAGTGCTCCAAAATGTATGGAATTGGGTCAAAATCCTGCAAGATTTGCTTTATTTCAAATATTTTTCTTGATTTTGGGACTTATTGGAATGAAGTTTTTTATAAATTACGATTATAAAAATCTTGTCGTTTGGACAATGCCAATAACGATTGTTGTTATGCTGTGTTTGTTACTAGTCGCTTTTACACCATTAGGGGTTACTGTAAATGAGTCTAAACGGTGGTTGAACATTGGTTTTACAAATTTGCAACCTTCCGAGTTTGCAAAAATGGCGGTTGTATTGCTTATGGCAAGTGCATTTTGCAGAAATAGTAAAATTTTTGATATAAATAAATGGATTTATTTTATTCCAGTATTAGTTATGGTAGCTTTGATTTATAAGCAACCAAACTTGAGTATGGTAATTTTACTCTTGATGACTTCTTTAATAATTTGGTTAAGCTCAGGAGGTCCTTTAAAGCTTATTGCTACTATTGGTGCTGTTGGTACAGTTGGTTTAGCTGCTACAATTACAACTGCTTTGAACAGTACGCTTTTATCGCACATAATTAAACCTTACCAGTTGACTCGTATTGTTACATGGTTAAATCCTGAACAATACGCATTAACATCCGGTTATCAAATAATTCAGGCATTGACAGCATTTGCTGCCGGTGGTTTTTGGGGTGTTGGTTTTGGTAATTCAAAACAAAAGCTTTATTGGTTGCCAGAATCTCACACTGACTTTATTTTTGCTGTAATTGGAGAAGAATTAGGATGGTTAGGTTGTATTTTAATTATAGGTTTGTTTTGGACTCTTATTCATAGAGGTTTAATTATTTCATCAAGATGTCCAGATATGTATGGCAAACTTTTGGCTGTAGGCATAACTTTTTCTATAGGTTTCCAAGCATTTTTGAATATTTCTGTTGCAACTTCATTCTTGCCAGCAACTGGTGTTCCACTACCTTTCATAAGCTATGGTGGTTCTTCGTTAATGGTTTCATTATGGATGATTGGTGTTTTGTTAAACATCTCTAAAAAACGAATAAAGAAAATAAGGGTAAATTCTAATGTCAGATACTTGTAATTCAAAGAAAAAATATACTTATTTTATAACTGGCGGTGGCACTGGGGGGCATATTTATCCTGCAATTGCTATTGCTGAAGCTTTAAGAAAAGATGCTACTACCAAAAATATTTATTATATTGGTAATCCAAATAATTTGGAATATGGTATTGTGAAAAAGGCTCGTTTTAAATTTTTGCCTATAAAAGTTTCTGGTATGCCAAGAAAAATTGGTTTTGCGTTTATAAAATGGGGTTTTGAATTAGAACTTGCAAATTGGAAAGCACTTTATTATTTGTGGAGATTTAAACCAGATGCAATTTTAGGTACTGGTGGTTATGTTTCTGCCCCTGCTTTAATGGCATCCAATTTATCAAAAACTCCATATATGATTCATGATTGTGATGCTCAACCTGGAATGGTTTCAAAGTTTGTTGCACCTATGGCTAAAAAAGTTTCTTTAGCATTTGAAGATTCTGCAACATATTTGAATGCAAAAGATATTAGTATAAATGGTAATCCAATAAGAGAACAGTTTAAAACATTATCAAAAGATTGTGCAAGACAAAATTTAATGCTTGAAGATAAGACTACTATTTGTATAATGGGTGGCTCTCAAGGTGCAAAATCAATTGACGAAGCAACTGTAGGTTGTTTGAAACAAATTTTTGAAAAATATGATGTGCAAATAATTTTTCAAACTGGTAAAAAACATTATGAAAATACTTTGAATAGTTTAGAAAAAAATTATCCTGAATTTGAAAATAATAAAAATTTGATAATAAAACCTTATTTTGATGATATGGTAACAGTTTTAAAAGCAAGTGATATTGCTATTTCTAGGGCAGGTTCATTAAGTCTATCAGAAATTTGTGCTTGTTCTATCGCTCCAATTTTGATTCCATATCCTTATGCTGCGGCTGATCATCAAAGAAAAAATGCAAAATCTTTATTAAATAAAGATGCTTGCTTATATTTAGAAGATTCTGATACTAATCCTCAAAATCTTTTACAAAAGCTAGATGAATTGCTTTCAAATTCTGAAAGATTAAGACAAATTCAAGAAAATACTTCTAAATTAGCAAAATTAGATGCAACAGAAAAAATTGTTGAACAATTAAAAAAAGTGGCAAGTCATGAATAAAACTTATGAAAAAGCAATTGAATTACTGTCTTCTCAAGGGAAGTTTTATATAAATCTTGGACTGGAGAGAATTTCTGCAATTTTAGAATTATTGGGAAATCCTCATAAAAAAATAAAGTGTATACATGTTGCTGGTACGAATGGAAAAGGTTCTGTTTGTGCAATTTTGAGTACTATTTTGACTGAAGCTGGTTTTAAAACTGGATTGTTTACAAGTCCACATATTTTTGAATATACGGAACGTATTCAAATTGATGGTGAACAAATTGGTAAAGATGTTTTTGCAGAAAAAGTTTTTGAAATTCAGAATTTGGCGGAAAAAAATAATATCCATTTAACCGAATTTGAACTTTTGACTGCGATTATGTTTGATTATTTTGCTCAAAATAATGTTGATTATGCTGTTGTTGAAGTTGGATTGGGCGGAAGATTTGATTCAACGAACGTTATAGAAAATCCAGTTTGCTCAATTATCACAACAATTGATTTTGACCATACAGAAAGATTAGGAAATACAATTGAAAAAATTGCCAATGAAAAGGCAGGAATTATAAAACCAAATTGCCCTGTTATAATTAATTCTAATAACAAGGGGTTTAATGTTATAAAAGAAAAATGCGAAAAAAATCAGCTGTTTATTGCTCAGGAATGCAATTTAGGTGAAATGAGTTTGAAGGGTTTTCATCAACAAGAAAATCTTGCACTCGCTATTAGTGCATTGATTGTGATTATACCTGATATAAAAATATTAACTATTCAAAACGCATTGAAAAAAGTTAAACATTTTGGAAGATTTCAATATTTTGCTGATAAGAAAATTTTGATAGACGGTGCACATAACCCAAATGGTATAACTGTTTTAAGACAAAATTTAGATGTATATTTTAAAAATTACAAAAAAAGATTTGTTTTTGGTTGTTTAAAAAATAAAGATTATCCTAAAATGATTGAAATTCTATTTAAACCTGAAGACGAAATTTATTTTAATCATTTTGATTATCCAAATTCCGCAACGTATGAAGAGTTAGCTTCTGTTTGCAAATATAAGTCATCCGAATTAAATGGTACACTTCCTGAATTTGACGGAATAACTGTTGTTTGCGGTTCTTTGTATATGATATCAAAAGTTGTTAAAACATTGGGTCTTTAGGCTAAATATTTTTTAAAATCTAAAGTCACGTTCACCATTAGCAATTTTTTCGACATTTTCTTTTGTAAGTTTTTTTACATTTTCGCTTTCAAGAGTTTCCAATTCTTTTTCAATCAATTTGTCCCCAACAGCTTTTGTTTCAGGTTTTGCATAATCTTCTAAATATTCTTTCAATGTCATAATTGCGTTTGGATGACAGAAATTTTGGATTTGTTTCGATTTGCAAACATCCATAAATCTTTCACCAGTTCTACCTTCACGATAACAAGCTGTGCAAAAACTTGGTAAATAACCTATTTCCATAAGCCATTTCATGATTTCATCCAAACTTCTTGTGTCTGTAACGTCAAATTGTGAAGAATCTTCCTCTGTAGAGTCACTTTCATCGTATCCGCCAACTGAAGTTTTTGAGCCACCTGATATTTGAGAAATTCCAAGGTGTAAAACTCTTTCTCTAACTTCTTTTGATTCTCTTGTTGATACAATCATTCCTGTATATGGAACAGAAATTCTAATACATGCAACGATTTTGCAGAAAGTATCATCGTTTATTCCGTTTTTGAAAGTATTTGGATCAATATCATCAGCTTTTCTAATTCTTGGAACACTAATTGTGTGCGGACCAACGCCATGAACAGCTTCTAAGTGTTCTGCATGCATTAACAATCCAGCAAACTCATATTTGTATGTTGAAAGACCAAATAAAACACCCAATCCAACATCATCAATACCACCTTCCATTGCTCTATCCATTGCTTCTGTGTGGTATGCATAATTGTGTTTTGGTCCAGTTGGGTGCAAGCGTTCATAACGTTCTTTGTTATAAGTTTCTTGGAATAAAATATATGTACCAATGCCTGCTTCTTTTAATTTGCGGTAGTTTTCCACAGTTGTCGCAGCTATATTCACATTTGCACGTCTAATTGCACCATTTTTATGTTTTACACTGTAAATTGTTTTTAAACTTTCTAGAATGTATTCAATAGGATTATTAACAGGGTCTTCTCCTGTTTCTATCGCTAAACGTTTATGTCCCATATTTTGTAGGGCAATAACTTCTCTTTCAATTTCTTCTTGTGTCATTTTTTTGCGAGGAATATGTTTGTTTTTTGCGTGGTAAGGACAATAAACACAACCATTTACACAATAATTTGAAAGATAAAGTGGTGCAAATAAAACAATTCTGTTTCCGTAAAAATCTTTTTTGATTTGCTCTGCAAGTTTATAAATTTTTTGATTAATTTCTTCGTCTTCACAAGCCAATAAAACACTGGCATCTCTATGTGTTAAGCCTTTTCTTTCTTCTGCTTTTTTTAATATTTCTTCTAGTAATTCTTTATTATTTTTATTTTTTTCTGCAAAATCCATTGTAGATAAAATTTCGCTATCATCAATAAATTCTTCTGCTTTTAATGATTTTAAATTATACATAAAAATATCCTTCCTACTATTAATAATAACTCAAACAAAACATTCATAGCAAATTTTGTATAATGCTTGCTATATTTAAGTTTTTGTACTACCATTTTCGTATGACTAAGATTATTACAGTACAAAAAGGTACAAAGGATATTTTACCAACTGATATTGATAGTTGGCACTTTATTGAAAGTGCTGCAGAAAAAGTTTTCTCTACAGCTGGTTTTAAAGAAATTAGAACACCTATATTTGAAGCAACTGAATTGTTTGCTCGTGGTGTCGGTGATACTACTGATATTGTAAATAAAGAGATGTATACTTTTGAAAAATCAGAACGTTCTTTGACATTGCGTCCTGAAAACACTGCGGGTGTTGTACGTTCTTACATCGAAAATGGTATGCATAGACTTTCTGCACCTGTGAAATTATGGTACAAAGGTCCTATGTTTAGATATGAACGTCCTCAAGCTGGTCGTCAAAGACAATTCCATCAAGTTGGAATGGAAATGTTTGGTATTTCTCAGCCTACTGCTGACGTTGAAGCTATTTCTTTAGCAGTTAATTATTTGAATGAAATTGGCTTGAATGATTTAGATGTTGAAATTAACTCTCTTGGCTGTCCAACTTGCCGTGAAGAATATAAAACAAAATTGAAAGAAGTTTTAAAACCTTATTTGTCGCAACTTTGCCCAGATTGTCAAAAACGATATGAAAAAAATCCTCTTCGTTTATTGGATTGCAAAGTTGAAGATTGTAAGGCTATTTATGAAAAGCCTGAAGTTAAAGAAGTTATTACCTCTGATTTTATATGTCCAGAATGTCATGAACATTTTGAATCTGTAAAAAATTATTTGGATATTTTAGATATTAAATATTCTGTAAATAAGCTTCTTGTAAGAGGTTTAGATTATTACAATAGAACAGTTTTTGAAATTAAATCTAACAATTTAGGCTCACAAAACGCAGTTTGCGGTGGTGGTCGTTATGATAGTTTGGTTAGAAATTTAGGTGGTGAAGATACTCCAGCTGTTGGTTTTGCTATGGGTATGGAACGTTTGATTTCTCTTTTACCTCAAAAAGAACATAAAAAATTAGATGCTTATGTTGTTTCAAACAATATAGAAGAAGCTATTAAATTGGTAAATTATTTGAGAAAATTAGGTGTTTCTGTTGATTTTGATATGACAAATAAAAAATTCACAAAACAACTTGAAAAAGCCTCTAAATTAGCAAATTATGCGTTAATATTGGGTGAAGATGAAATTAAAAATGGTACAATTTCAGTTAAAAATCTTGCAAATTCTGAACAAATTTCTTCAAATTTAGCCGAAATTGGGAGTTTGATTAGAAATGCCTAATGATATTGATGGTGTAATCGTTGATTTAATCAAAAATTTAAAACAAGAATTTTTAGATTTTCGAGGAATTTATCTTTTCGGGTTGTTTCTAGATGGGAAAATGCATCAAGATGAAGATATAGAACTTATTGCTATATTTGATAATGAACAATCAAAAGAAAATAGGGAAAAAATTTGGCGAATAATTGGTAAGGTTGAAGAAAATAATAATGTTTTTATTGATTTACACCCGTTGACTGTTAAAGAATTGAAAAAAGATGTTGAACTTTTTGAAGAAATTTCTAATGAAGGAATATTTTTTAATGCCGAATTGTTTTAGGTTATAAAAATATTTATAAAAAAGAGGGCGAAAACTGAAAGTTTTCGCCCTCTTTATATATGTTTAAACTATTTATTTGAGTTAGATGTAGATGAAGATTCATTGCTCATTGCATTTAAAACTGCATAGTATGTATCCCAACCGTTATTTGATTTTAACATTTTTTTAGCTCTTTTTAATTTGTCTTTTTTTAATTTAATTTGTTCTTTTTTGTATTTTGCAATTTTCTTTGCACTTGAATTTCTTTCTTGAACATTTATGCTGATTAATTTGTTTGCTGTTTTGTAAGAATCTGTGTTATAACCTTTTTTTACCCAGTTTGGATAGTTATAATCGATGTAATTGTATGCGTTCATTAATCTTTTTTCACCTGCTGGGTGAGTTGAAATTAAATCAAAATCTGATGAAATATCACAAATTTTGCTTAATAATGAGATTAATGCTAGTGGGTTGTAACCAGCGTTGTTCAATAAATCTACTGCTGATAAATCTGCTTCAAATTCATCTTTTCTGCTTAATTTTGAAGTTGACATTTGTTGTGCTGCAACTACACCTACAGCTTTAATGTTTGAATCTGTTTTTATAGAGTTTGCAACAGATGAAATTACTGAACCTAAAATTGTTTGTTTTGCACAGTGTCCATTAATGATGTGACCCATTTCGTGTGCCAAAACTGCAGCTAATTCTTCATCTGTAGATGCATTTTGTAGCAATCCTCTGTATACATAAATTTCTTTGTTTAAATTAGCATAAGCATTTGCATCTGCATCATCTGATACTTTGATTGTAATACCTGATGGCAAAGAATTCTTCTTAATTAATACATAAGCAATATTGTTTAATTTTTTTTGTGCTGCTACTGAATCCCAATTTGTTGTAGACGTTGTAGTTGTTGCAGCATTTACTTGTAACCCTAAAAATAGTGCAAATAAAGTAATTAATACCTTTTTCATGTTCTTCTCCTTTATTAAAAAAGGATAGCAAAAGCTATCCTTTTGATTAAATACTATTCTTCAGCAGAGTCTTCTGAAACTTCTTCTTGAATAACATCTTCTTCATCAACTGCTTGTTGATTCATTTCTTCTGCAATTTCTTCGTTAATTTCATCTTCATCGTAATTAACTTCTGTTTCTGGAGCATCATCTTGATATTCAAAATTCTTTTGAGCTTCTTGTTCTGCTCTTTCCATTTGTGAAATAGATTTGATATCAATTTTCCAACCAGTTAATTTGTGAGCTAATCTTACATTTTGACCTTCACGACCGATTGCAAGTGATAATTGGTCATCTGGAACAACTACCATAGCTTCTTTTGCATTTTCATCATTTGCCAAAATATCAACTGATACAACTCTTGCTGGTGATAAAGCATTAACAATGTATTCAACAGGATCTTCTGAATATCTTACGATATCGATTTTTTCATTTTTTAATTCATTAACAATAGTTTGAATTCTTGAACCTCTAGGTCCGATACAAGCACCTACAGAATCAACTTCTGGGTCATTTGACCATACTGCAATTTTTGTTCTATATCCAGCTTCACGAGAAATAGATTTGATTTCTACAATGTTATCTTCGATTTCTGGTACTTCAAGCTCAAATAATTCTCTAACAATTTCTGCATGTGCGTGAGAAACGATTACTTGTGGCAAACGAGTTGTTTCTTTTACGTTTACAACAAATACTCTAATTCTATTACCAGGTTTATAATATTCTCCTGGAATTTGTTCTTTTTGTGGCATTATTGCATCTGTTTTACCAATGTTTACGATAACATTTCTGTTTTCAACTCTTTGAATAATACCTGTAATTAGAGTACCTTTTTTATCCATAAATTCATTTAAAACTAAATTTCTTTCAGCTTCTCTAATTCTTTGAGTGATAACTTGTTTTGCAGCTTGTGCAGCTATACGTCCAAATTGTTCTGGAGTAACTTCTATTTTAACTTCGTCATCAATTTCAACATCTTCGTCAATTTCTTTTGCTTCTGCCAAAGAAATTTGAACATCTTCCATATCATCTTCAACTGATTTTACAACAACTTTTGTGCAGAAAACACCGATTTCACCTGATTGTTCGTCTAAAATTGCTTCAATATTTGCAGCTTCTTTTACTTTCATAGATTTTTTGTATGCTGCAACCATTGCATCGCATAATGATGCAATTAATACATCTTTAGAAATTCCACGTTCTTTTTCAAGTTCTTCGCATGCTTCAAACAATGCTGTTCCAATTTTAATCATTTTATTTACCTTCCTTTTTATTGTTTTCTTTGTATACGCAATATCTGTTGTATTTGCTTGAATATCTTATTCAAAATATAATTTTGTCGATTTGATTGCATTTAGTGGCAAAATCATTTCTTTTTCATCTTCAAGTCTTTTTATTGTTATTCCTTCATTTTCATCGTAATCAAGAAGTTGTGCTTTAAAAATTTGTTCTGTTTCACCTTCTAGTGGTTGTTTAAGTTTTATACTTACATTTCTTCCTTTGAAAATTAAATATTCTTTTTCAGATTTGAATTTTCTTTCTAACCCTGGAGATGATACTTCTAAGTAATATTTACAAGGAATTAATTCATCCAAAAAGTCCTCCATGCTTCTTGTAACATTTTCACAGTCCTCAAGATTTACTGGATGGTCATAAGAGAACAAATAGACTCTCAAAAACCAACGATGATTTTCCTTTACAAACTCAATTTCTACAGGTACTAAGTTGTATCTCATTGCTGTGTTTTCGATTAGAGGGGTTATTTTTTCTAATATTTCGTATTTATTTACTTCTTCTTTCATTTGCTTATCCCTTATTATAAAAAGAGAATGGGAAAACCCATTCTCTTTTCCAAGAAAATATACAAATATATTACAAGAAATTTATTAATTTGTAAAGTAAAAGAATAAACATAATAAAATAACATTAAAACATGTTACAGAATGTTTGAAATTAGGCAATAAAAAACTTTTACATGATTTAATGCAAACATAAATTATCAAAAAAGAAAGTGTGTGTTAAATGGGAATTCAAAAAGTAGCTTCATTCAATGTTAATCAAGTTCAAGCATTAAATAAGGTTAATAAAAACAATACAAATCCAATAAAAATGGATGTTAAACCTGACACTTTTGAAAAAACTTCCGCTACTTATGACAAAGAAGCTTTTATGGCTGAATTGAAAAATATAAAAGATAAAAAAGGTAAATCTGTTTATAATGCACAACATTTGACAAAAATTACGGATAATATTGATAAAGATCCTGCAAAATATGCACCATTAAAAGCTCTTTCTACTCATCCAAATATGAGAGGAAAGGATTTGGTAAGATTATCCCAAAGTAGTGTTGATAACTTGGTTTTAGTTGAAGAATTTGCAAAGAAAAATAATGCAGAGGGAAAACCAAAATATGCTACAAGTCATTTGATTAAATTTTCAGAACTTCCTACTAAAAATTTGGAAAGAATTTTACCATTAACTAATACATCAATGCATCCGGATGGAATGATTTGTATTGCTAATGACGACAAACTTAATATAGAAAAATTAAGTAAAAAAATTGTTGATTTAGAAGAAGCTTGCGGTAAACATACAATAAGTAGTGTTTCTTTTGCAGAAGATATTTATGATCCAAATAATGCATATACAATTACAGGTGAAACAAAAGCTGGTAAATTGAGAGCAACATTGTTGGATAAAAATTTAGATACACTTGCTGTTGATGAAACAACACATTACATTTCTAAAAATAATACAGAATACGAAATAAGAAAAACAAACGATTATAGAAATAATACAATTTCTATGGTTCGTTCATATATTGACGATGAAGGTTATCCAAATGTTCAAAACCAAGTTAGAATTCAAAGAGACAAAAATGGTAAGACAATTAAGACTGAATATATGACAACTTCTGAAGTTAAGGGTGTTTATGATATCAAAAATGTTTATCCGAATGGAAAAGTTGAGCAAGTTTCTTCTGGTAAAATAGATAAGAAAACAGGAATTGTTTCTGTAAAAAGAGATATGAAATCTTTGGATGGAACAAGAACAGAATATCTATATGAAAATGATCCTCAAGGTAACAGAATTATTGATTATAAAATTACTGATGAAAATGGTAAAACTCTTTTAAATTATTCTCAATCTTTTGAAGTTATTGATGATAATCATTTTGTATCTTCTAAAAATGGAGAAGTTTATGATATTAAATTAAGCAATGACAAAAATATATTAACAGTAACAGATAAAAACACTAATAAAGAAAACAAATTGAATCTAGGTAAAATGCTTAGAGGTGATAAAGCTGCAATGATTAGTTTGTTGAAAAAATTCCCAGGAGAAGAATTGATTAATTTGAAAGATACAACAAAAATCTTGAAAGGTGCTTCAAATATGGAAGATTGTTGTTATTGGCCAGATAAAAGAGAAATCGATATTGTAGATGATTTGTACTCTGTTCTTCACGAATTAGGTCATGCTAAAGATTTTGATACTGGAAATGAAGTTTTAACAGGTAGAAAAGATGTTCAAGAAGTATTTGATAAAGAAAGAGAAGCATTCAATAAAGCTTTTCCTAATGCTCAAAGAGATCACATCAATTACTTTATTGACGTAAAAGACCACTACTCAGGATTTAGAGGCGGTTTAGAAGAAACTGTTGCAGAATCTAATGCAATTTTAAATTCTTACAATGGTCAAATGGATATTGCTGCTAGAGCTCAATACATGCAACAATATTTCCCAAAAACAATTGCAAAGTTATCAACATTATTATTTAAGTAGAATTTTTTAGGTATAATAAAACTATGGAAATAAATAAAGTAAGTACCCCGAATGTTGTTGGGGTAGAATTAAAGAAACAACCACAAAAAATTAATGATATAGGTTTAAAAGAAGATACATTTCAAAAGGCACAAACGCCTTTTGATATTGATGTTGCCATGAAAAGCCTTGATGAAATTAAAGACAAAGATGGTAACAAAAAGTTTTATTTGGAATTTGTTACAGATGAAATCAAAAAAGAGTTGATAAAGGATCCTCAAAAATGGCCATATGTTAGTGAAATGGGAAATTTAGAAAATGTTTCTCAGTTTCATGTGCAAGAAATAATAAAACAACCTGTTGATAATATTAAAACATTTGTTAGTTTGATTGAAACAAAAGATAGATTTGGCAAAGATTTAAAATTTCCTACAAAAGGTGATGTTTCAAAAATTCTAGAGTTAGATCCTGTGCAAATGAACAATGCAAAGGCTCTTGCTAATACCGAATTTACAACAGACGGTATTGTTTCAGCTGCAAAAGAAGAAAATGTAAACTTTAAAAAACTTGCCAAAAATGCAAATGAATTAACAGATGTACTTCCAAAAATAAAAATACACGATTTAATATTTGAAAAGGATTCTTATAGCAAAGGGGACTATACACTTACCCTTAGAAAAAATGATATGAGTACTGTAAAAGTACTTTTAGATGATAAAACAGATCGTTATGCAATTGAAACATCTAATAAGTACAGAACTAATAACAAAACTTACGAGATAAAAAAGGTTAGTGATTATAGAAATAATACGACTGCAAAAACTCGTTATGAAGAATCTAGCTTGGGTTATCCTATTGTTACTCACGAAGTTAGACTTGTGAAAGATAAAAATGGTAAACTACAAAGAACTGAGTATACAGAACCTTCACAAATAAAAGGTGTTTATGATATTAAGCATGTAATGCCGGATGGAACAGAAAAAATCATATCTTCTGGTAAAATTGATAAGAAAACAGGCATATCTTCAATTAAAAAGGATATGACATCTGCTCTTGGTACTAGAACTCAATATTTGTACGAAGATGATCCACAAGGTAATAGAATTTTAGATTATAAAATTACTGATAAAAATGGTAAAGTACTTTTGAATAATAGTGAATCTTTTGAAGTTGTAAGTGAAAATAAATTCATATCTTCAAAAAATAATCGTTCTTACGAAATCACAGCAGATAAAGATAGCGTAACTGTGAAAGATTTGCAAAATCCAGATAGGGTTGCAATTTTCAAAAACGATATTGATATTGAAGGAGATAAGAATGAAATTATTAGTGTTTTAAAACAAATGCCAGGTGAAGAATTATTCAAACTTAAAAATTCTACAAACAAACTGGTTGGAATAAAAGATGTTTTATCATCATATTCTAGCACTCAACTTAACCAACGTTCTATAGTTTCAGGTAATAATTTATTTATAGTTTTACACGAATTAGGTCATGCTTGCGATGTTAATACAGTTGATTTAAATGACGAAGAGTCTGCTATAAACGCTATATTCAATAATGAAGAATTTAATACAATATATGAAAAAGAAAAAGCTGCGTTTAACAAAGCCTTCCCTGATGCCCAACGTGATCATATTCAATATTTTATTGATCATGAAACGCACTACAATGGTGAAGTGGGTGGTTTAAGAGAAACAATTGCAGAATCTAATGCTCTTTTAACAACAGCTAAATCACATGAAATTCTTGGAATTCGTTCTCAATATCTTCAACAATATTTCCCAGAAACAATTGCATTTTTGGATAAAAGATTGGCTGAGGTTCCAAGTAAACCAATTAAATATGAAGCTCAGCAATAAAAATTTAATTAGAAAGACGGGCTTGAAAAGTTTCAAGCCCGTCTTTTTTATGCAGTTATTGTTTTAATTATTTAACAACAATATTTACAAGTTTTTTAGGTACCACAATAACCTTAACGACTTGTTTGTCTGCTGTTGCATCTTTAACTTTTTGGCTTTCAAGAGCAACCTTTTTTAATTCTTCTTGGTCTAAAGCTTCATCAACTTCAATTTTATCACGCACTTTGCCATTAATTTGAACAACTAGTGTGATAGAACTTGCTTTTGCAAGGTTTTCATCATATTCACACCATTTTTCATCGTGAATAGAAGTTTTTGCACCTAATGATGACCAAATTTCTTCTGTCATGTGAACTGCAACAGGTGACATTAATTTGATTAAGCTTAATACCGCAAAACTAAATACATTTTTATCTTCATCATTCCATTGGGCTTTGTTTGTCCAATCAGAAATGTAGTTTGACAATTCTCTGTATTTAGAGATTACTGTATTAAATTGGAAATCGTTTGAAATGTCATTAGTTATACCTTTTATAGAGATATGAACCATACGAACTAAATCGTCATTAGCTTTTGTTCTTGTTTCTGGTACTTTGTAATCAAGTGAAATTTTGTCTTGATTTGTTGAAATCATTCTCCAAACTCTGTTCAAGAATTTGTAACAACCTTCAACACCAGCATCTGACCAGTCAAAATCTCTTGCTGGAGGTGAATCTGAAAGAATAAATGTTCTTGCAGTATCTGCACCATAATTTTCAAATATTTCGTCTGGGTCTACAGTATTACCTTTAGATTTAGACATTTTTGAACCATCTTTTAACACCATGCCTTGAGTTAATAAGTTTTTAAATGGTTCGTCAAAACCTACAAGACCTAAATCGTGCAAGGCTTTTGTGAAAAATCTTGAATACAATAAATGTAAAATGGCATGTTCTATACCACCAACATATTGGTCAACCGGTAACCATTTATCAACTAAGTCTTTATCAAAGCATTTTTCAGAATTTTTAGCGTCTGAATAACGCATATAATACCAGCTTGAACACATAAAAGTATCCATTGTATCTGTTTCTCTAACAGCATGCCCGCCACAAACCGGACAAACAGTATCTTTAAAGGTTTCTGATGTTGTAATTGGGGATTTACCAACGACAGAAAAATCAACATCTTTTGGTAACAATACCGGAAGTTGGTCTTCCGGAACAGGTTGAATACCACATTTGTCGCAGTATACAACTGGAATTGGAGCTCCCCAATATCTTTGGCGTGAAACTAACCAGTCACGAAGTCTAAATTGAGTTTTAAATTCACCAAATCCTTTGTCAACAGCAAATTGTGTAATCGCTTTTTTAGCGTCAACATTATTCATGCCGTTGAATTCACCTGAATTTACCATTACACCTTCTTCAGTATAAGCATTGGTCATTTCTTCAACTTTTAAATCTTTTTCTTTTGGAGAAATAACAACTTTCATAGGTAAATTATATTTTTTAGCGAAAGAAAAATCACGTTCATCATG
>JBJFBU010000062.1:0-16428 GCA_051888595.1 Candidatus Gastranaerophilaceae bacterium
GTGGCGGAATCGGTAGACGCGTTGGACTTAAAATCCAATCGGGGTTCTCCCTCGGTGCCAGTTCAAGTCTGGCCAAGGGCAATTCTAAAAGACTCACAAATTTGTGAGTCTTTTTTTGTTGAGTTATAAAACTAAAATAATTTTAGGTTGCAAATCTAAAATGAACCAAATCTCCATCTTGAACTATATAATCTTTTCCTTCAAGACGAGTAACGCCTTTTTCTTTACATGCATTATATGAGCCCAGTTCTGCGAAGTCTTTGTATGGAGTTATTTCTGCACGAATAAAACCTTTTTCAAAATCTGTATGAATAACACCTGCTGCTTGAGGGGCTTTTGTTCCTGCTGTAATTGTCCAAGCTTTTACTTCTATTTCACCAGCAGTTATGTATGTTCTCAAATTCAATAGATGATAAACAGATTGAATCATTTTTTCTATACCAGAATTTGTAATTCCTAATTCTGCCAAAAATTCTTTTGCTTCTTCTTGTGATAAATCAGCTAATTCTTCTTCAATTTTTGCAGAAATTATAACCATTTCAGCACCATGTTTTTTTGCATAGTCATCAACTAATTTTGTATATTCATTGCCATTTACAACATCACTTTCTGATACATTTGCGGCATAGATTACAGGTTTTATGCTCATTAATTGAGTTTGACTTGCAAATTTCAATTCTTCCTCATCATCAAACAAGTCATTAATATTAATGAATGTAGCTTCTGAAAGTTTGTCATAAATTGTTTGCATAACTTTAACTTCCATTTTTGCTTGTTTGTCACCAGAATTAGCAATTTTTGCAGTCTTTGCAATTCTTTTTTCTAATGATGCCATATCTGCAAGTGCAAGTTCTGTATTAATTGTTTCAATATCATCAAGAGGATTTACTTTACCAGAAACGTGAATAGTGTTTGGATCATCAAAACATCTTACAACCTGAATAATGGCATCGGTTTCACGAATATTTGCCAAAAATTGATTTCCTAAACCTTCACCTTTACTTGCACCTTTTACAAGCCCAGCAATATCAACAAATTCTATTGCTGTAGGTACAACTTTTGCTGCATGAACTAATGGTTCTAGCTTATAAAGTCTTTCGTCTGGAACACCAACAACTCCTACATTTGGCTCAATTGTACAAAACGGATAATTTGCACTTTGTGCATTTTTTGCACTTGTTAGTGCATTAAAAAGTGTTGATTTCCCTACATTTGGCAACCCTACAATACCAGCTCTTAACATTATATCTTTTCCTTTATTTTTATATATCGTGTACTTTTTAATTATACAACAAAAATTAGTTAATTTGCTTATATAGACATATTTATTAGACTATAATAATATTTAATTATGAAAACTATTGATTTAAGTGCACTTGAAAAAGTATTAACTAGTTTATTTGAAGTTATCAAAGTTTATAATGATGATAAAACAAATTTGATAACTAGGGATTCAATGATTCAACGTTTTGAATACACTTACTCCTTAGCACTTAAAATGATAAAAAGATATTTTTCAAATGGAGCTTTTATTTTTGAAAATATTGATAGTATGACTTTTAACGAAATGATTCGATAAGCAAACAAAATGGGCTTGCTCAGTTCTAACCTCGAAAAATGGGATAATTATAGACAAAAAAGAAATTTAACATCACATACTTATGATGAAAAAATTGCCGTTGAAGTAGTTGAAATTATTGAAGATTTTGCCCAAGAGGTTCAATATTTACTGGATAAATTAAAAGAGAAACTTGCATAATGTTTGGACTAGAAAAAGGCATTTAGACTATATTTTAGACACTCTAAAACAAAAACTTCCGAATGGAAAGTTTTACATTTTTGGCTCTCGTGCAAAAGGAACAAATAAAGAGTATTCCGACATTGACATTGCGGTAAAATGCAATGATGAAAAGATTTCAGCCGATGTTTTGGGTAAATTGCTAATAACTTTTACTGATTCTACATTGCCATATGAGGTTGATATTATTGACTTAAACTCAATCGATGAAAATTTTAAAAATCTAATAAAAGACGATTTGATTGAATTAAAATAAATTAATATCAAGTCTTACAAAACTTATTTGATAAAATTATTAAATAGGCGGTTTTGAGCTATACTCAAAACCGCCTTTAAAATAAATTTAACTATTGTTTGTTCATACAACAATTCTTATATTTTTTACCGCTACCGCAAGGACATGGGTCATTTCTACCAATTTTTTCACCTTTTACTATTGGCTTTACATCAACTTCATCTTTTTCTTCTGAACTATCAAACTCTTCTGCGGCTTTTGACAAATTAGTTTCTATAGGTTCTGGCTGAACGATTTGTACACCGAATTTTGTTCTAAACAAGTGTTTTACAGTTTCACCTTGAATTTCAAACATCATTTTATTGAACAAATCATAAGCTTCTTTTTTGTATTCAATAAGTGGATCTTTTTGACCATAAGCTCTTAAACCAATACCATCACGAAGAATATCAATATTATGTAAATGGTCAATCCATTTATTATCAACAACTTGAAGCATGATGTCTTTTTCAACATTTCTTGCAATATTATCGTCTGCAAATGGTTCTTGTGTTTTTGGATTTTCTTCATATTGAGAAATTACATCATTGTAGAAATTAACCATTTCTTCTTCATGCTCATGGTATTTCATTTTTGCTAAGTCTACAATTTTGTCATACATATCAGAATAATTTAGATTTTTAATGTCATTTACTGTAATGTATGACAATTGAGGAATTATAGAATGAAGCTCTTTTATCAATGTATTTAAATCTTCTTCTATATATTCATCTGGATTCATATTTGGAGATATGTAACCACCTAAAAGTCTGTCAACTTCTCTTTCTATCATATAAATTATATCCTCAGAAAGATTTTTTCCAGAAAGAACTTTTTTACGTTGAGCATAAAATTTTTCTCTTTGAACATTCATAACATCATCGTATTCAAGAACTGATTTTCTGATATCAAAGTGGTAAGTTTCAACTTTCTTTTGTGCTGATTGAATTTGTCTTGTAATAAGAGGATTTTCAATAGCCATATCTTCTTCAACATTCAACGCATTCATAAGTTGAATAATTTTTTCACCACCAAAAATTCTCATTAAATTATCTTCTAAAGATAAGAAAAATCTTGTAGAACCAGGGTCCCCTTGTCTAGCTGCACGACCTCTTAATTGGTTGTCAATACGTCTTGATTCATGACGTTCTGTACCAATAACGTGAAGCCCTCCAGCTTTTACAACCTCTTTGTGATCTTGCTCTGTTTCTAATCTTGTTTGTGCTAAAATTTCATCTTTTTGTGATTCATAATTTTCATCTTCTGGGGAAATTCCCATATCTTCAAGTTTTTCTTTTGCTAAGTATTCTGCATTACCACCTAATAAAATATCTGTACCACGACCAGCCATATTTGTCGCAATTGTTACAGCACCCTTTCTACCGGCTTGAGCAATAATATATGCTTCTTTTGCATGATGTTTTGCATTCAAAACATTATGTGGAATGTTTCTTTCTTTCAATAATTTTGATAATAATTCTGATTTTTCGATACTAATTGTACCAACTAAAACAGGACGTCCTTTTTTATGACAATCAATAATGTCATCTACCACTGACAAGTATTTTTGTCTTTCTGTTTTGTAAATAACATCTGAATAATTAATTCTTATGTCAGGCTTGTTTGTCGGAATTGATGTAACTTCCAAGTTATAAATCTTTCCAAATTCTGCTTCCTCAGTCATTGCTGTACCTGTCATACCAGATAATTTTGGATATAATCTAAACAAATTTTGGAATGTAATACTTGCCAAAGTTTGAGTTTCATCTTGAATTTTAACGTTTTCTTTTGCTTCTATCGCTTGGTGCAAGCCATCTGACCAACGACGACCTTCCATTAAACGACCTGTAAACTCATCAACAATACAAACTTCGCCATTTTTTACAACATAATCTGTATCTCTAATAAACAATTCTTTTGCTTTTAAAGCTTGCAACAAGTGGTGTGCATAGTTATCAGACAAATCAAATAAATCCTTGCAACCTATTATTTCTTGTGCTTTATCAATACCTTCTTCTGTTAAAATAACATTTTTATTTTTTTCATCAACTTCATAGTCAACAACTTTTTGCAATTTTGGTGCAACTTTTGCCATTAATCTGTATGTATCAGCTGATTTTTCAACTCTACCACTTATAATCAACGGAGTTCTCGCTTCATCAATTAAAATTGAGTCAACTTCGTCAATTATCGCATAATTATAAGGTCTTTGAACAAGCATATCCATACTGCTTGCCATATTATCTCTTAAATAATCAAAACCAAATTCATTATTTGTACCATAAGTAATGTCACAAGCGTAAGCCTGCCTTTTTGCTTCAAAATCTTCTGCAGAACGACCACCAGAAAGAATTACACCAACTGACAAACCCAAAAATTTGTAAATTTTACCCATCCACTCGCTGTCACGTTTTGCTAAATAATCATTTACTGTGATAACATGAACACCTTTTCCTGTAAGTGCATTTAAGTATGCAGGAAGTGTCGCAACAAGAGTTTTACCTTCACCTGTTCTCATTTCTGCAATATGACCGTTATGCAAGAAATAGCCACCAATCAATTGAACATCAAAATGTCGCATGTTCAATACACGCTTACCTGCTTCTCTTACTGTTGCAAATGCTTCAGGTAAAATTTTATCCAATGTTTCTTTTTCTAAAATTCTATCTGCTTTGGGATTTTCAGAAGTTCTTCTATTTTTTAAAATTTCTTTAAATTCTATAGTTTTCGCTCTCAATTCATCATCTGTCATTTTTTCAAATTCAGGTTCTAATGAATTTATATGCTCTATTATAGGCATTATAGCCTTAACTTTTCTTTCGTTAGGATCACCCATAAGTTTTAATAAAAATTGAATCATTTATTTCTCCCTATTAATTACGTTAATCGTACCATGAACAAAACTTCATAGCAATTAAAAACAAACAAAATTAGACAACTGGAGATGCCTGTTTTATAAATTCAACATAATATAATGAGATTAAAACTAAGATTGGAACAAGTTATTAATTTTATTTGTAATATCTTGTGGGTCAATTTCATTTGTAACTTTATTAATATCTTGTGCTATTTGATACAATTTTGCAGCTTCAATTTTGTCACCAACAATAGTTATAGCTCTTGCCAAGTTAAAATGAGCCAAAGCGTAATTAGGATTGCATTCAATTGATTTCTTAAATAACTCTATTGCTTTTTGTACACGTCCCAAATCATCAAGATAAATTACCGCTAAATTGTTGTATGCAATGTCATACATTGGGTCATTTTCAATTGCAAGTTCATATTCTTTAATAGCTTCATCAGTATCACCTTTACCCCAATATAAAAAACCCAAATTACAATGAATTTTTGCGTTATTAGGATCCAAATCTAATGCACTTCTATATACAGTTAAAGCATTCTCAAAATCTTCTTTATCATAAAATGCAGAACCTAAATTTACATAAATATCAATGTCCTCTGGCGTTAATAAATATGCACTTTGATACGCACTAATTGCAGCATCTAAATCACCTTTGTTTTCTTGATATACAAAACCTAATGTTTGAGTAATAATACTTGTCCATTTTCTGTTTGGATTTAAGGTTATTGCTGATTGGTAATGAGATATCGCTTCTTTTACATCACCTTTTATGTAATATAAATTTGCTAAATTTGAATGAAATTCAGGCATTGTTGGTAAAATACTTATCAACTTTTTGTAAATCTCAATTGCATTATCATAATCACCCTGTTCTTCATAAGCCTGACATAAATGACGGTACGCAGGAAGGTTTAGACTATCCAACCAAATTGCCATTTTGTATTCTGTAATTGCATCATCATATTGTCCAATAGTTCTATATATATCACCTAATAAACAATATAACGGAACAAATCCTGGAGCTTTTTCAATTGCATCAATATAAATATCAATCGCATTGCTCAAACCTTTTGATTGAACTTTAAAATAACCTTTAACCAATACTGGTAAAAATTGCAAATATGACAATGAACGAGCCACATTTCGTACAGCCATGCTATCAAACGGCAATGTTATTAATGACAAAAACAATTGCCATTGACTCTTAAACCAAGTTAGAGGACTTCTAAATGAAGATATCTTGTACAAATTGTACAATAAATAATGAGCTGAAGAACTTCTAAGCGGTTGCAATTTTATGGCATGTTTAGCATTAAACATAGCTTCTAAAAAATGTGCCTTTTTGGTATATGTTTCAGCCAAAAGATAAAATGCTTTTGATAATTTTTTATCCTTTGTTGTTGCCATATTCAAATAATTTATAGCTTTTTCTAAATCACCTTTAAAATATTGAGCTTGACCTATTTTAAAATAAATCTCAGCTGAATCAATATACGTTTCAAGTGCTCTTTGATATTCAGTTATAGCTTCATCAATATATTGATAAGAATTATGTATATCAAGATGCCAAGCTAAATACAAATCGCCTAATCTTACATGCAAATCTGCATTTGTAGGGTCATTTTGCAATTCAATCTGACACAACTCGATTGCGTTCTGTACTTTACCCGTACGAATTTCTTTTTTTATTTTCTTTTCAATTTCGTGAAGTTTACTTTTCATAATATCTCAAAAGCTATTCATCTGCTTTTTTTCTAGCTTGCATATCAATAGCAAAACAAGTTTTTATAACTTTATCTCTTTCTTTTTCTTGAATATTTGTAAATGCAAGAGTATATTCATCTGGTTGTAACGAAGGATTATCTAAAATAACACCTTCAAACTCAATAGGTTCATTATAATTTCTTAAATATAATTTACCTTTTACGTTTTGTTCCGGATCTAATTCTTCTTTACTAAAGAATTTGATACCACCACCAGAAATATCTATAGTACTTGCAATAAATACTTCTTTATTTAACTCTAAAGTTAATTTTGTTTTTAGTGGAGATCTTGAATAATCACGTCGTTCAACAACGACAGTATCTTCAATATACTCAACTATAAAATCATCTCCATCCAAAGGTGAATCGATAACAACAGATTCAAATACAACTAAACCCGTTGGTGTAAATATTTTTACATCGATAGGAACGCCTTCTTCAAGATATTTTTTTAGTGGTTCTGCATCTTCAGGGTATTCCAAACTGATTCTATCATTTTGAATATCCTTAATAATACAATCCAACTCCATTTCGATGCCATTTTCACCATCGAAGAAAATTTTTGCTTTTTGGTTTATACTTATATCACTCATATATTTATTTTAATTAACAAAACATAAAAAAGCAAGCTTTTAAAAATAAAATTCAACAAATATTTATATAGTAATAAAAAAAGCACCTCAAAATTTTGTAAAAATTTTTGAGTGTGCTCATTCTTGCATATATTATTATACTATTTTAAAGGTAAATATTGTTTAATTACGTTGCATACTTTTTTAATCGAATCGTCAATTTCATTTTCTTTTGAACAATATGAAGAGAATGCAATGTCTTTAATACCATTAGATGTTGTTTCATATTGCTCTACTGCATCTTGATCTATTAGAAATTGAGGGTAAATACCTTTGAAAGAAATGTTTGAATTATTCTTTTTCGGTAATTCATAACAATCAGCCAAATCCATATCAGCTAAAAAATATGCCGTATATGGATTAATTGTATTTTTTACAATTGTTTTTTGATTTTGGCTTTCATTTTGTTTTTTTCTTTCAGGAATGTAAGCATCTGTTAAATCAATATTAGCTAAATACTCGTTGCGAGAATTGCTAAATTCATTTAGTGTGTTTTTTACAATTGTTTTTGGGCAAATAAAAATATTTTTATTTTTTCTTGTCCCTAGTGAGTTTTCTTGTGATACAGGACTTAATTGGGCTGTATATTTTTTTGTAATCGGAGTAATTTTCATACCTATAGTATAGCACTAAATTTATTAATTGTAAAAAATACAATTAATAAATTTACAAAACTTTACAAATTTGCAATTCTTATAATTTTACATGCAAGTCAAAATAGCGTAAAATCTCTATTAATGAGTTAGAGTTGCCAATATGACCTGACTTTGAAACAATCCATTGTGCTTTGTGATCAAGAGTTAATGCAACTGCTGGAGCTATTTCATCTATTATTTGCAATTGATTAGAATTTATTGCTGTACAACATTTATAAGATGTTTCACCGCCCAATGTTATTAAAATCACATCTCTACGGTTTGTTACTGCCATTGTTAATTCAGCTAAGTATGATGAAACATGTTCCATCAATTTTGTCTTGGTCATATCTGTATTAAAAGAATCGTCAGAAAAGCCATCAAAATTTTTGATTAAATTTGAAGCATTTACAACAACAATATTTTTTTCACCAAGATTATTTACAATTCTATCGACGATATCATCTCGAACTCCGCCTAAAACAGTGTTCATATCCAATTCAATAAAATAAGTGTTATCATAATCTTCAGAATCGTCTAGCACTTCTAACTGAGTAATTGTTGTTTGAGTTCCAGTTCCAGAAAGTATTAATTTTGGAAGCTCTGGTATATTTTTTGCAATAAATTGATTTTCTAAAGGCGGTAACCAAATATTACCTAAAACTTGAGCTACTGCTGCTGTACCAACAGGTAAAAACTTAAAATTAGATTTTTTACCTGCCAATATAATTTGTTCAATATCAGTTATTGAAACTGCATCTGCAATAATCAATTTTTTACCAGACTTTACTAAAGAGTTTAATTTTTGTAAAACTGGACCAGCACCTTTCATAATCGTTTGCAAATCGATTGTATCTACTAAATCTGCTTTTTCTATTCCAATTTGCTTTTTTATCAGTGTTGGCACATGAGATTCAAAAAGTGGATTCATGATATCTCTTGCAAATTCTGTTCTTTCAATTGGAATTCCTTTTACAAGTTGATATCCACCAACTGTAATTTTATTTTCAGCTGGATAAGCAGGGATAAGAATTGCAGCATCCCAATCTAAAACTTCAAGCATTGCTAATGTTTCGACACCAATATTACCATTTAAAGTTGAGGCTATTTTTTTGAAAAAATAATCTAAATTTAAGTTTTCCAAAAATAATTGAGTAGCTTTTTTAACTTCAGCTTCAGCATATTCTGCAGGTTTATTTCTTGTTGCAGTAGAAACTGCCCAAACCTGAGTGTTTTTTATATTCTGAGGTGAGCTGTCAAAATCTAATAATATCTGAGAATTAGCACCTCTTAAATGAAATTGAAGTGCTGTTTCATTTGCATCTGTTAAATCATCGGCAATTATGCCTATCATGTCTGAAATAATCATTATTGACCATCATCTTTTTTAGAACCTGGAAGTCTTAGATTATTTGCAATAATCAAGAATCGTTCTCTTTCTTCACCAGAAACATCTTTCCATTTGTTTGTTGCGATTCTACCTTCAACAGCAACAAGAGTCCCTTTTTTTACATATTCGCCAGCGAATTCAGCTGTTTTATCCCAAACATCAACATTAAACCAATCTGTTATTTCTGATTGTGTTTTACTGTCCCAACGGTTTGCAGCTAAAGAAAAACTTGTTTTTATTTTTCCTGATTCAAAATATTTAATTTCTGCATCTTGTCCTGCACGACCTATTAAAACAACTGTATTCATAAAATTTTCCTTTTCTATTTATATATAATTATAATTACATATATTCTAACATGGATTTTTTGATTTTAACATGCAATTTTCAAATCCAGTGTTTTTACATATTTCAGCACACCATCTTTGAACAATTTCATCTGCATCAAGTTTATAAGAAATTGGTTCACCAATAACAATAGTTACATTTTTTTCAAAAAATCTTTTAGCATAGCCATCAAAGCCTACTATTGATACTGGTACTATGTCTGCTTTTGCGTGTTTTGCTATTGCAACAAAACCAGGTTTAATATCTTCAATTTTTTTGTTCTTTTTTGTACCACCTTCTGGAAAAATTCCTAGAGGCCAATTTGTTTTAAAAATTTCTTTTACAGTTTTAAATGTAGACAATTCAGGTTTTTCCCTATTTACTGCAAATGCACCTAATCTTTTTATTAGCCAATTTCTAGAATCATTGCCTTCAAATAACTCTTTTTTAGCCATAAATGCTATTTGATGATTTACAGCACTAGCTACAAATGGCGGATCCATTTCTGAAACGTGATTTGGTGCATAAATATAATTACCTTTTTTAGGTATGTTATGCTTACCTTTTACTTTTAGGTTGTACATACAATTTGTAACAGGTTTTACAACAGTCCACAAAAATACCATAAAAAATATTGTTCTAAATATATGATAGTCACTTGCCATTCTTTTTGCGTAATTTCTTGTATTACTCATTTTCTTATCCTTAATTCCTATATAATATCTTACTTCTTTTTACTTTTTAAACTGTTGCTGGAATATACTTAAAACCAGTTAATTCTTGAATCGAATTAGCCCAAGCTTCAATAACTGCATCTAAATCTTCATTGTACGGAATTACTTCACCTATTTTTACTGTAATATTCCCTTTAAAAGGACACCAAGTTTTATTTTCAGAACCAATAATTCCAATTGGTAAAATACCACATTTTGTTGCTCTTGCAAGCCCAGCAAAGCCCTTATGAATATTCTCTATAGTCCCACTTTTTGCTCTTGTACCTTGTGGAAATAAACCTAATATCCAATTTGTATTTCTCACTTCTAGAGCAGTTTTTATAGTAGAAACATCTAATTTTTCTCTATTTACCGCAAAAGCGCCTTGCCAATCAAGCATCCATCTTAAAAATTTTTTTTCAAACAATTCTTTTTTTGCCATAAAAGCAACAGGTTTTGGCATTACATAAGTAACCAAGTATGGATCTAATGATGATAGATGGTTACCACAAGCTATATATTTTCCATCTTTAGGAATATTTTCAGTACCTTCGACTTTTAACCTATAAATAAGTTTGAATTGCACACCATACCAAATATTTGTGACAATTTTTTGAAAAAGTTTTCTCCAAAAATTAAAATACTTCGCTGTGCGTTTAGCGTAATTTTTGGTTGTTTTTTCTTTTTTCATAATAAAAGTCCTCCATTCAGATATTATATTATAAAATAATACAATATGCATACTAATATGAACTTGTTTTAACTTTTCTTTATGTTAATATTAATATCATTGAAAGGAGAGATACTAATGGTTATCGAAAAAAAAGCATCTTGTGAATTAGAAAAACAATTATTTGAAAGTGTTTACAATAGAACACCTGATTATGTAAAAGAATTAAAATTAATGGACTTTTCAAACAAAGGTGAGTTTACATTTACCTTAAAAAAAGAACACTTAATGCCTTATGATGCTCAACAAAATCCAGAAGGTTTAAATTTAAAAGAATGGTTTGCTAACTATGCAAAAGAAGCAAAAGTTTCAACTGCTGGCATTAGAGGTCCTCAAAACATTTTATACCCACAAGATACAAGATTTCCGATTAACTTGGTAGGTATTGTTCTTGCAACATTAGCAAAAGCATTAGTTGCCGTTGAAAAATACCCAAATAAACAAATTTTAAAACTTGCAGGACGTGAAGTAAGATACAACTCAGACTTGTTTTTAGATGCTATTGCAAGAATTCAAGCTGCACAAGGTATTAAAACACTAGTTCCTGTAGAAAAGAAAACTATTCCTATTTGGTTAGCTTCTTTCTTAGCTTTTAAACTTGATTTAGTAGGTGGAGAATACATCACTTCAAGCCATGGTATTTCAGTTAAAAATGCTACAAAAGACTTAAACTCTCAAGGTAGTCAATATTTACCAGAAGAATCTGCAGAATTTGTTCAAAAAATACAAGAAATTTTTGATGAAACAGAAAAAAATGGTTCTTATGAAATTAAAATATCTGCAGAGAATAATCCATTAATTGATGAAAAAATCATGGCAAAATTGAATGATGGTGTTGATTTATATGTTGAATACTTGAAATCTGGTGTTGCAGAAAAAGATAATTTAGATTTTATCAAAAAAGCAAAAAATAAAATTGTCATCGAAAATGTTGGAGGTTCTGCATATAGAACACTTAGTAGAGTTTTAAAAGAATTGGATTTGACAGACAAATTCGTTTGGTTAAATGAAACAGAAGATCCGTTTTTCCATTCAATTGGCAAATATGATGTTGACCCTAAAGGAAATAAGACTTTTTATGATTATTCTGTTGATGCAACAGTTTTGGCAAAACGTCAAGATGGCGAAAACTATTTCCCTGTAATTGAATCACTACATTATGATAAGGTATTAACAGATTATCCAGTTGGAACAGCTGTTTTAATTACTGATCCAGATCATGATAGATTAACTGTTACCCAAATTGAAGATGAAAAAGAAATTTCAAAATTAGAACAAGCTGGTATTGCTTATGTAAAATTGGGTAATGGCAGAGTTTTAACTGTATTTACCGCTAACCAAGCATTTTTAATGCTAATGGATTTCCGTATGAAAATGCTAAAATCTCAAGGCAAATGGAATAATCACCCTCGCTTTATGATTAAAACAACAGCTTCTGCTATGAGCTGGGATGAATGGGCAAAAGCCAATAATATTGCCGTTGTTAATGTACCAGTTGGATTTAAAGAAATCGCAAATATAATGAAAAAGGTTGAATTAAAGCTTAAAAATAATCCAAATGAAGATGTTAAGGTGTTTGACGTATTTGGACAAGAAATCAATCTTGGTAAATCTCCTCGCTTAATATTTGGTGGAGAAGAATCTGGTGGTATGATTATGGGTGGCGAAGATATGATTAAATCTCTATCTGGTCGTCAGGCTATAGCAATGAGAGAAAAATCAGCGACAGAAGCTATTTTAGTTGCATCTGCTTTATCTTCAAAACTTGAAGAAGAAAATAAAACAATGTCAGAATATCTTCTTGAAGTATTCAAAGATAATAATATTAATGGACAATTTGATACTCGTGTTGATATTGCATATTACAATGAATCAGAACCTGATATTGATAAATTGAAATCTGCAAAAGTTGCAGGTGAACAATTAAGAACAAAAAATGATTTATTCTATCTATCATTGGCAATTGGAATACGCTCTGGAAAAATAACTTTTGAACAAGCAAAAGAAGTTTTGAAAGATGCATTTAAGGAACTAAATTTTGATAATTTGAAAGCTATAAAATTTGTTGGTGACGGTACATATATGGAATTTACTAATAAATATATAGAAATTAGACCTTCTGGGACAGATGCAAAAACTAAAGCTTATGGTGCAGGTCTAAATTTAGGTGAAATTATTAAATATGCTCAAGCTATGGGTAACTACTCTGGTGATAGAACTGATTTACATAAAAAATATGTATCCGATGAAATGTATGAAAAAACAAAAGATACAGCAATGGACTATTATTTAGAATTTGTAAATGTTGATGCTAATAACGAAATTTTTGTAATTCCAGAATACAAATTCTAAATTTGTTTCAAAATAAAACTAATAATAAGCCCAAATCGTTTTTTTGAAACGATTTGGGCTTAAATAAAAAAAAGGCTAGCTTAATGCTAGTCTGTTACCCAATAATATAAATATTAAAATTTTCCGTTCCTTTATATGTGAAAAAAAGTTTTTACATTTTTGCTAAGTATAGTTAAAATTTAGTTATTTTTTATAATGTCAGATAATTAATAAAAATCAAGAAATATTTTATAAGTTTAAAATTTTGAATTTACTTTACTATTTTGCCTGTATAACTTTGGTTACAAATAAAATCACTATAATAAAGGTCTTTTTTGTAGTGATAGTAATATATACCACATTACAAAACATTTGAAACACCTGTAAATAAAAATTATCAGATAGTTTTAATGCTTTAGAATAATAATTATTTTTAAAATACTACATGAGAGTTATTTAAAATTTAAACACTAAAACTTTTAGGTAAGTTTTTTAGAAAAATACTGTCGTAGGGGGGACTATTCTGGAACCCTATGACAAGAAAATATTAGCAAAATTCGGCAAGAATTGCAATAATTATCACAGGTTAATATTGCTTATGAAATTGGATACGCAGACATATTATAACCTTAGGTTAATATTAGGATACAAAATCTAATAGTTAGCAAACAAGGATTTCCAATAATTTCCTTTTAATGTAAAGTTCTCATCATTCAATATGCCATAAAATATTGCTTCTGCCCTATTCTTCCCTTTTGTTATAAAATCCAATGTAATATAATCTCTTGATTTAAAATAGATTGTTATTTCCATTGAGGGATAATAATGACAAGGAGCCATAGTAATAAGATGATTTTCAATATCTGAAATTTTAAATTGGTCTATAAGCTCAGTTTTGTTTATAATAACATTTCTTGAATAAATAGAACAAATATCTTTAGATTTTGAACATTCAATATCTGGCAGACTCAATAATGGCCCTAAAAGTACATTTACAGCAATTACTAGTATAATTGTTATAATGGCTCTTATGGATAATGCTTTGTTATACCATTTATCTTTCATGGTTGAATCCCAACTTTGTTAGTTAAAAATGTCGTAGGGGGGACTTGTCTTGGATTTGCTCCACGCTCGGAAAGTTTCGCTTTCGGCACTTCGTGCCTGTCTGCTCAATTCCCTCGCTATCCGAACTAGCTTTGCGTCGTCCGTCCGCAAATCCGCTGAACCCCAAAAAGGTAATTCCAGCCCTACCACTTTGACTATAAAGCAGATTAGGAGACAGGCTCCAATCTCCTTTATGGTGTCGATGAGGTTACTATTTTGGAACCCTACGACAGTGAAATTGTATCACGGAAGATCAACTCTGACAACATATATTGCAGACTTGTACATATTATGAAACAATCTACACAAGAGTATTATAATATTAGAATGGTATTAGGATTAGAAGTTGCGTAAAGATTATATTTTAGAATATGGAGTGGTCAAGGCTCTTCCCACTCCTCTTCCTTTTAAAAGTAGAAGAGCCGAAGGAAGATATATATGAAGAGCAAAGAGCCAAGTCAAGATATTGACGATATTTTAATAGATGAAGAGTCTGCTGATTTTGATGCAGATGATATTGACAATGATTTATTTGACGGTAAAGATTTACTTAGTGTAGATAATTCATCAGATATAAATAACATATTTCCTTTTCAACATAATTTACATGAGAAGTTGAATAAGATAGTGTTGAAACAACCTATTCATGGGTTTAGAGAGGTATCTCTTTCTTTTAGTTTATTCAACATCAATAGAATACTTAAAACAACCAATATTGCTTACAAAGATGTATCATCTATATTAGCAAAATATGGTAAAAGTAAACCAATATATAGTAATGAAGAAGTAGAAAGAATAGTTAGTGGTTATATTAAAAATGTACCACAGGGTAATGATGATGTTGTTGTAGCAACAAGTTTCATCAACATGTGGAAAGAAGGTACCGTAAATGATGTTATCTCATACTACTTCATCAAAGCAAATTCAAGAAATAAAATAAATGCAAGTACAGTTGGTGTTGAAAATATTGTATGTAATTTTAATGCAGATAGTTATAGAGAACTTTATTTAAAGGTAACATCAGATAATAGAAAGTTTGACCCGTTTAATGATAGAGAAGTCTTTATGGTTGAAGATAATGCAAGAATATTCTGGAACTTGTATATGCTTTTGGTGTTCTATAAAGTGTGTGGTATTGCTCAAGCTAATGAATTACCATTCTTTGAGCATTTCCACAATGTTATAAACTTAGCACTGATTTCTGGTATGAAAATGTTTGTCCAACTTGACCTTAAATGTAGTTATGGAGAATTGTACCAAGAACTACGAGGATTTAAACCAATGAACCCAAAATATATGTCTGTTGATGATATTGGAACACATCAACAAATATATTTCAGAATAAAGAACTCGGACTTCCTAACGGAAGCATACCAAAATGACTATGCTGGAGCAATATATATTCCATATAGTATCTTACAAACCAAGAATTATAAGAAAGACCAAAGCATAGATATTCAACTTTGGGTGAAGAAGGGAACCTCTAATAATTCCGTATTGTTTGAAGTAATATTTTCTGGTCAGCATCCTATTGGCAGAATATATGATTGTAATACTGACCCCGAAACTGTTATTAACTTTATGAATATATTCAACTATTGCCCGGAAGCATTAAAACCTGTGTTATATCTATTTAAACAAGTGCTTAACTATTCTAAAGATTTCAGAATAACTTCCTATTATACTGGGATTCAGAAATATTTGAAACAATATATAGGAAAAAATACACACGGTCTTGTTCCTAAAGTATTGAATGTAATTCTTGAGATACTGTGTAAAAGACCGAATGAAGCAGAACTTGAAGCTACTTTAAATAAATATTACAAAGAAACTGATACTAAGCAGAAGTGTGAAATTAAAAAGATGTA
>JBJFBU010000063.1:0-16321 GCA_051888595.1 Candidatus Gastranaerophilaceae bacterium
TGTACTGTCGCAACTTTAGCTATTACAAATTCAAGAAAAGAATCTGATATTGAAGAAAAAATTGCTCAGTTAAGAAAGTCACAAACTACAATTGAGGCTGCAATTCAAGCTTCAATCGATACAAATGGTGAAATGAAAAATTGGCCAACTACTGATGCAGTAAAAACTTATATATTTCCATACTTAAAACTTAAAAAAGATTGTGCAAATACAACTTCTACAGCTTGCTGGAAAAATAAATCAATAAAAGGTACTGCAAAAGTTGCAAGTTCTGGTTTAAACATATACTCTAATACAAACTATGCAAAGGCAATTCTTGCAAATGGTTCCTCTATTGGTATTTCATTTGATAGTAGCTTAAGCAATTTAGCTACCGGCTACGGTTATACAGGAAAATATGCCGGATTCGTTATCGTTGATGTAAATGGACCTAAAAAAGGTAAAGCTAGCTGGGGCGATGATGTTTTCCTATTTATTATGACACCTGAAGATGGTTTAATTCCTGCTGGTGTTAATATGAAATTGAAAGCAGAAAATGGTTGTCCTACAAATCTAGATTTGTGTACAGATTGGGCAATTTCTCATGGTAATCAAGATTATTTTAAAAACTAATCTTAAATATTTAATAAAAATAGGCTCGGTTTTAATAAAACCGAGCCTATTTTTATATTTTAACCTTTATTATAAAATTATTATTCAGCTTTCATAGCTTCAATTTCTCTTAAAGAAGCATGTGTTTTGTGACAACCGCAATCACAGTAAAGAACTTCACCTGTTGTACCGCTAGAAAGAGGTGATGCCAAGAATAAACCTGCATTTCCAACATCTTCAAGAGTTGTGTTTCTATTCAATGGTGATTTTAATGCAATTGTTTTTAACATATTACCAAATCCTGAAATTCCGCTTGCTGCCAATGTTTTAATTGGACCTGCTGATAAACAATTTACTCTTACACCGTTTTTACCCATATCTACTGCCAAATATCTCATTGACGCTTCTAATGCAGCTTTTGCAATTGCCATAATATTATAATTAGCAACATACATTTCTGAACCGATATATGTTAATGCCAATACTGAACCACCTTCATTCATAAGAGGTCTTGCAGAACGACAGATTGAAACTAATGAATATGCACTTACGCCCATTGCCAAGTCCCAACCTTCTCTTGATGTATTGATAAATTCACCTTGCAAATCTTCTCTATTTGCGAATGCTACAGCATGAACTACAAAATCTAATTTTCCATAAATTTTTTCACACTCTGCAAATACAGCTTTTACTTCGTCTTCTTTGGTAACATCACAAGACATTATTAATTTTGAATTCATTCCTTCAGCCAAAGGTCGTACTCGTTTTTCCATAATTTCACCTGCATAAGTGAATGCTATGTCAGCACCTTCTTCAAATAATCTTTTTGCAATCGCATAAGCTATACCATGATTATTTGATACGCCAAAAACAATACCTTTTTTACCTTGCATAATTCCCATAATTTTTCTCCTTAAATTATCCTTTCGCCCGATTCTTGGTCGAAATATAAAAATTCATTATCATTTAATCTTAATTCAATACTCTTTTCAATTTTTTGTTCTGTATTTAATTTTGCACAACATTTATTATCACCAATATTGAAGTAAGCAATTTGCTCAGAACCTAACAATTCTGTCATTTCAACTTTTTCATTTAATTTTATTCTACCATCTGGTGTTACCATGTTTTCTGGGCGAATTCCAACCGTTACTTTTTTTCTATTATTTAATTTTTCTAAAATATCATTGTTCAATTCTATCGCTGGTTCATTATCTATTATTAACGTATTATTTACTATTTCACAATCAATAAAATTCATCTGTGGTGAACCAATGAAACCTGCAACAAACTTATTTTTTGGATTATTATAAACATTTAATGGTGTATCAACTTGTTGAATTTTCCCTTTATCCAAAATTACAATTCTATCACCCATCGTCAAAGCTTCTGTTTGATCGTGAGTAACATAGACAAATGTTGTTTGTAACTTTTCATGCAATTTTTTAATCTCAGCACGCATTTGAACCCTTAATTTTGCATCTAAATTTGATAGAGGTTCATCCATCAAAAACACTTTAGGATTTCTAACTATCGCTCTACCCAAAGCCACACGTTGACGTTGTCCGCCTGAAAGTTGTTTTGGTTTTCTATCTAAATATTCTGTTAAATTAAGAATTTCTGCAGCTTCTTTAACTTTCTTATCTATAGTTTTTTTATCAACTTTACGCATTTTTAAACCAAATGCGATGTTTTCATATACAGTCATGTGCGGGTACAGTGCATAACTTTGAAAAACAAAAGCAATATCTCTATCTTTTGGGTGAACGTTATTAACTTTTTTATCGCCAATATAAATGTTTCCACCGGTTATATCTTCTAAACCAGCTATCATTCTTAAGATTGTAGATTTCCCGCAACCAGAAGATCCCACAAGAACAATAAATTCCTTATCATTTATTGCTAAATCAACACCATCGATTACTTTCTTTTTGTCATAACTTTTTATGACATTTTCAAGTCTTATTTCACTCATTTCCTGTTTGCATAACCTTTTCTGTAGGAATAATTATTGAATATGTGCTACCATGCATAGGTTCTGAATCTACCCACATATTACCTTTTAATATTCGAATAAGATTTTTTATTGTTGCAAATGCAATTGAACGAATTACAACACTCTTATTAGGATTGTCCAATTGAGTATAAGGTTCAAATAAAACATCAAGCTCATTGTCACTTATTCCCAATCCCATATCTTTTATTATAAACATCAAAAATGATTTTTCGTTTGCATTCTCAAATGGAACTAAACCCTTTTCATTCACAAGCTCTAAATCTGGATGTTTTACTTCAATATCAATCGAACCAACATCTGTTGATTTTATTGCAACTTCAATTATATCTTGCAATATTAATCTCAATAAACTTTCATCTGAATAGATTGAACGCTTTATTTCTGATGAAATATCTAAATTTACTGCAATATCTTTTGCATTAAGCAACTGTTCATTTGATTTTATAACTGATTTTAATGTGTTTACTGCATCAAAATATTCTAGTTTATGTTCAAACAAGTTTGATTCAGCTTTTGATAATTCAAAAATTTTATTTAATAAACTCAAAACATCTTCCGAATTCTTATTTATAATACTTATATATTTTTCTTGTTTCGGATTCATTTCACCGCCAAGTCCATCCAAAATTGCTTGTGAAAATCCAATTATGGATTGAAGTGGTGTTTTTAATTCACTAGAAAGTTTTACCAAAAAGTTGTTTTTATCACGATTAACTTTTCTCATACTTTCATGTTCTACAACAATGCTTGTAAGTGTTTTATAACTTTGTGTATTATCCCTCAAACTAACCAAAAGACCTTCATCAGTACGTCTTGCGGTCACTTCAAAAAATAAATCTTTGCCTGTTGAATCTTTTGTTCTAATAACCTTCGATTTATTTGTATCCGCAACTTTTAAAATTAATTCCATTGCATTTTCAAACAAACTATCAATATATCCGTCTGCAAAATTTTCACGAATATTTGATAATGTTTCTTGTGCAACATCGTTGTACCAAAGAAAATTACCTTGACTATTAATCAAAACAACACTGTCCGGAAGCTTTGTTAATAAGTCTGTTTCTTCATTTTCTTTTACAAATAAATTTTTAAAAAATTTAAACATAGACATCCTTTACGTTCTTAGTATATCATAGATGGCTATTTTCGCAAGTCGATACAATTTTACAGTAAATTTGCAATAAAATATTAACTTATGTTAAAATAAAAAACATTGAGTAGCAAAAAAATTATTTTCTCGGTTTAAAGCATAAACAAAGAAAACATTTTCAACACACCATATTAATTATGCAAATATTTTCCCAAATACTGCAATATTTTTGTTAATATGGTTTTAAGAAAAGCTAATTTTTGATATTAAGATGATTGGAGATAATTAAAATGACAGATATAGATAAAATGAGTGCAAATGTTATTCGTTTTCAAAAAATAAATGCACCAAAAGATAAACCTAAAAAAACAGCAGCCCCTGAAGGTTGTGAAGAAAACATTGAATTTCAAAATGCAAAAGCAGAATCTCTAGGTCGTTCTCAAGTTTCTAAACCTGACACTTTAGAAAATGACGTTAAGTTTATGATGAAAAATCCAGAACTTGTTATGCAAGCTAATATGTTTTTTGATAATGCATACGATTTATTGAAATCTAAAAACGAAGAACGTGCTTATGAAAAAGCTGCTCAGATGATGCAAGCTTATAGAGATGAGTTTATGATGCTTAAGTAGCTGATTATTAATTTTATTATTAGTTAAAAAGCAGGTGAAACGTTTGTTTCACCTGCTTTTTATATTTTGTTTTTTGTTTAAATTAAATTTCAAACTAAGCCATAGCTTTTGCAACTGCAACTGCACAAGCAACAGTAGCACCAACCATTGGGTTGTTACCCATACCGATTAAGCCCATCATTTCAACGTGAGCAGGAACTGATGAAGAACCAGCGAATTGAGCATCACCGTGCATTCTTCCCATTGTATCTGTCATACCATAAGAAGCAGGACCAGCTGCAACGTTATCAGGGTGAAGTGTTCTACCAGTACCACCACCTGATGCTACTGAGAAGTATTTTCTACCGTTTTCCCAGCACCATTTTTTGTAAGTACCAGCAACTGGGTGTTGGAAACGAGTTGGGTTAGTTGAGTTACCTGTAATAGAAACATCAACACCTTCTTTAATCATAATTGCAACACCTTCATTTACATCATCAGCACCATAGCATCTAACTTGTGCTCTTTCACCGTCTGAGAATGCTTTTTCACTAACAATTTTTAATTCGCCAGTTTTATAGTCATATTCTGTTTCAACTGATGTGAAACCGTTGATTCTTGAAATAATGTAAGCTGCATCTTTACCTAAACCGTTCAAGATTACTCTTAAAGGTTCTTTTCTAACTTTATTAGCGTTTCTAGCAATACCAATTGCACCTTCAGCAGCTGCAAATGATTCGTGACCAGCTAAGAAGCAGAAGCATTTTGTTTCTTCTCTTAACAACATAGCACCTAAGTTACCATGACCAATACCAACTTGTCTTCTGTCACCTACTGAACCAGGAACGGCAAATGCTTGTAAGCCTAAACCAATTGTTTCTGCAACATCTGCTGCATTTTTAATTCCTTTTTTGATTGCAATTGCACAACCTAATGTATATGCCCATGAAGCATTATCAAAAGCGATTGGTTGAATACCTTTAACAATAGCATCAACATCAATGCCTTTTGACAAACATAAATCACGAGCTTCTTCTAATGATTTAAAACCATATTCTGGTAAAACTTTATCTAAAGTTGCTTGACGTCTGTCTTGTCCTTCAAATTTTACTGTCATTTTATTTTCCTTTTTTTTAATTAACTTTGTATTAACTATTTTGTTAGCTTTTGTAGAATTAAAATCTACTATTCTTTTCTTGGATCCACATATTTAACAGCATCTGCAAATCTGCCGTATGTACCAATATTTTTGTCATAAGCTTCTTGAGGATTCATACCTTTTTTGATTGCTTCCATGAATTTACCCAAGTTAATGAATTGGTAACCGATAACTTCATTATCTTTGTCTAAACCAAGTTGTAAGATATAACCTTCTGTTAATTGCAAGTATCTAACACCTTTTTGTTTAGTAGAGTGGATTGTACCACACATAGAGCATAAGCCTTTACCTAAATCTTCTAAACCAGCACCTACTGGTAAACCGTTTTCAGAAAAAGCTGATTGAGTTCTACCATAAACGATTTGCAAGAATAATTCTCTCATTGCAACGTTGATAGCATCACAAACTAAGTCTGTATTTAATGCTTCTAAAATAGTTTTTCCTGGAAGAATTTCACCAGCCATTGCTGCTGAGTGAGTCATACCAGAACAACCAATAGTTTCAACCAATGCTTCTTGGATAACACCTTCTTTAACGTTCAAAGTTAATTTGCAAGTACCTTGTTGAGGTGCACAGCAACCACAACCATGAGTTAAACCTGAAATATCTTTGATTTCCTTACATTTTGTCCATTCCCCTTCTTGTGGAATAGGTGCAGGCACGCCTTTTACACCTCTTTTTATAGGACACATCTCTTCTACTTCTTTAGTAATTTGAATGTCTTTCATGTTTCCTCCATTAATCTTCTTCACTCTTAAATTATACAACAAAAATTATTTATTTTTACAAGCTTGTATATATATTTTTTTTATGGTAACATTTGTAACATAGATATTAGGAGATTACAATGTATAAAGCAATGGTCATGTCTGCAGGTGTTGGATCTAGGTTGGATCCTCTAACTAAGAGCGTTCCAAAACCTTTGGTGCCAATAGCAAATAAACCTGTTATGGATATTTTGTTAGAAAATTTGAAGGCTATCGGTGTTAAAGATGTTGTTGCCAATACTTTTTATTTAGCGGAACAAATTGTTGCTAAATATATAGAAAATGATTTGGGCATAAATTTTAACTACATTACGGAAGAAACTCTTTCTGGGACTGCTGGCGGAGTAAAAAAATGTCAGTTCTTCTTTGAAGAGGGTGACGATTTCTTTGTTCTTTCCGCTGATGGAGTAACAAATGCAGATTTAATGAAGGGTATGGATATTCACAAAAAATCTGGTGCTATCGCTACAATTGGTGTAAAATCTGTTCCTGAAGAAGATATACCTAATTTTGGGGTTGTTGTTACAAATTCTGACGGCTATATTGTAGAATTTCAAGAAAAACCTGCAATTAAAGATGCTAAAAGTAATTTGGTAAATACTGGTATATATATTTTTAACTACAAAATTTTTGATTACATACCTGCTAATGAGTTTTATGATTTTGCAAAAAATGTATTTCCTAAATTACTGCAAGATAGACAAATAAATGTTTTCCCCGTTGAAGAATACTGGTCAGATATTGGCACTTTAGACCAATACAAACAATCAACCTTCGACCTGTTTGAAAATCTTTATACTTTTAAACACGACAAAATTTCAAAAACAGAAACTGGTGATTATATTTGCGGTCAAAGTCATGTTTCTAAAAGCGTAAAGTTCATTGGGCATTCAGTGATTGGTGATGACTGTTTTATAGGCAAAAATGTTACACTTGAAAACTGTATCCTTTGGGATGGGGTTGAAATTAAAGATGGTGTACACTTAAAAGATTGTGTTATTGCCTCAAACTCTCGTGTTGAACGCAATTTAACAAATCATATAATCGGTCAAAATGAATTGATTGTTAAATTCAAAAGCAAACACAAACGTAGAATTCAATTATTGAGATTTTGGAAAAAACTTTTTGGTAAAAAATAGCCAAAAGGATAAAATGTCGTAAATTCAAAAAATATTGACTTGTAAATAGTCAGTTATTTTTATCTTTCAAATTTATCTAAACATACTATACAAAAACAAATTACTTATCCAAATTTTTTATGACCTGACAAATTTGTTTTTGCCAATCTTCAACTTTTTCAATGTAGAATTCTGCACCCTTCATTTTACAAATTTGTTTGTGTTCTTTTTTCAAAGATGTTGTCATAATACCAATCTTAATAGGTCTTTGCGTAGGTGCAGCAAGTTTTTTAAGTTCTTCTAACAGGATAAACCCTTCTCTTTCTGTTGGAATAAATAAATCCATCAGAACAATATCACACTTTGAACGTTTAAATTTTTCAATAGCATCATAAACTTCATTCGAAGTTATTACATCATATCCCATTTGTTCAAAAGCAACTTTTAACTGATAAGTTATAACACCTAAATCATCAATAACAAAAATTGTTTTTTTAGGACCATTGTACTCTATAGCACCTGCACCTGCATTTTTTAATTCATAATCAGAATCTTTTGCCAAAACAGGACCATCATTTTTTCTTTGATAACCTGGTTTGTTATTTTTAATCGTTTCTTTATATTCCTTTATTTGCTCATCCATGATGTCCAAATTTTTACGAAGAGAAGATAGCGTAATTTCTTCATTCTCATCAATTTCGACACCTGTCAATTTAAAAAATTTTTTTAAAAACTTTTCGTCTAAAGTTACATTAATTTCTTTCACAATAGTAATATCCTGTTTTTACGTTTATATACATTATATTTCAAATTTTGTAAAAATCAATAATACTTAAGAATCGAAAATATAGGATATTGAGAACAACTTAATAAAAAGAAACATATTGCCTATTGTTAAAAAATGTAATATAATTTGGGCAGAGTATTTTTAACACTGCTTTAAGAGGAAAATAAAATGAGTTTAACTAAAATAATTGATGTCGACAAAGATAAATGTCGAAATTGTCATGCTTGTATTTCAGCTTGCCCATCAAAATTAGCTAACGATGCCAGTGGAGACTATGTAAAAATAAAAGATGACTACTGTATTGGTTGTGGAGAATGTATAAAAGCTTGTACTTGGGGTGCAAGAACCATTGTTGATGATACAGATAGATTCTTTTATGATCTAAAAAACGGTGTTAAAATGATTACAGTTGTTGCACCATCAATTGCAGCTTCATTTCCTGATACATATTTGAATTTGAATGGTTGGTTTAAATCTCTAGGAATTGATGCAAACTTTGACGTAAGTTTTGGTGCTGAATTAACTATTAAATCTTATTTAGATTACATCGAAAAAAACAATCCAAAAACTGTTATTTCTCAACCATGTCCAGCTTTAGTTACTTATATAGAGCTTTATAAACCAGAATTGTTGCCATATTTAGCACCTGCAGATAGCCCAATGCTACATGCAATAAAAATGGTCAAAGAGTTTTATCCACAGTACCAAAGTCATAAAGTTGCTGTAATTTCTCCTTGCATTGCCAAAAAAAGAGAATTTGAAGAAACTGGTTATGGTGATTACAATGTAACTTTCACAAATTTAGAACAATATTTGAATAAAAATTCAATTTCGCTTCTATCATACCCAAAAGTAGATTATGATAATCCTTCTGCTGAAAGAGCATGCTTATTCTCAACTCCTGGGGGATTGATGGAAACTGCAGATAGATGGTCACATGGTATTCGTTCTAAAATTAGAAAAATAGAAGGTCCGAAAGTTATATATGAATACTTCGACACATTGTTGAATGATATTGCAACACTAAATGCACCTTTAATCGTTGATTGTTTGAATTGCGACAAAGGATGTAATGGTGGTACAGGAACAACATGTTCTGAAAAATCAGCAGATTATTTGGAAAGTTTAATTGAAAAACGTCGACAAGAGTTAAAACAATTATACTTGGATGGTGAAAATATATCTAATCTAGACGAAGTTCAAAAAGATGAGATTATTCAAAGTAAAATATCAGACAGTCTTGATGAATATTGGAAGCCAACTTTATATGCTAGAACTTATGTAGACAGATCAGCAACTGTTCCGTCTGACAATATACCTGAAAATGAGTTAAAAAGAATTTATAACTTGATGTTAAAAACTGACGAATCAGATATTAAAAACTGCTCTGCTTGCGGATACGGTTCTTGTAAAAAAATGGCTGCTGCAATTTATCATGGATTAAACAAACCTGAAAATTGTCACTATTATCAAGCAAAAAGAATTGAGTTAGACTCAAAAGCTTTTGAAGAACAAAGAAAACACAATATTGAAGAATTTGAAAAGATTATTTTGGAAGGTTTTAACTCTAAAAAGTTAGTTACAAAATTTGAACCTATTGTAAAAGCAATCGAAAGTATATCTTTTCAAACAGCATTATTATCTATTAATGCTTCTATTGAAGCAGCTCATGCCGGAAATGCTGGTGCAGGTTTTGATATTGTTGCAAAAGAAGTTCGCGAATTAGCTAATCGATCAAAAGAAGAAGTTCAAAAAATATATACAACTTTAGAAGAAATGCAAGTTGATTTAGATAAAGCAAATGATTTATTTGAATCAGAATTACGAAGTGGTGATAATTAAGTAAGATGATTAAAATTTCAGCATTAGATTTTTTAAATATTGATAAAGCAGATGTTGACATAAGAGATAGAAAAGGAAACATTATTCTTGCCAAGGACTCTCCTATCACTCAACAATGGTTATTAAAATATTATTTTAAAGACTTATATATCGACAATATTATAAGTCTTGTCGCTCCTATTACTGTAGATACTAATTCTACAGTCGTAAATAAAACTGATGCTACCAATTTAGATAAAAAAACTTCAATTGCTGAAAATGTTTCTGACAAAAAAACTACTGAAAACACTACAAATGACGTAAGTGATACAAGTAATTCAGAAGATACAAACGAAACAAACATTTCAATTAAATCATCAATTGACGGCAGTGAAAATACTTCAAATTCTGAAACTGCAACTAAACCAGCTAAAGAATATACTCCAAAATCTGAAAAAATTAAGGAACCCGAAGTTATTATTCAATTAAAATATGACGAAAATGTTGCAAAAGAAATCGAAGAAAATGCTGTAAAAGTTGCTAAACTATTCGGTTTTAACGTAAGAGAAATAGAAGATATTAAAAAGGCTGCACATTATTGCAACATCTCATTGGATAATTTCACAACTGCAGATTTAAAACGTAAAGATTTCGGTAAACGAAAAGCTCAATTAAGCTATGATATGACAAAAGATAAAGTTGGTTTTTCTGAAATGATTAAAGATTGCATTTTAACTCATGAAAATCCTTATGATTCTGCTTTGTTCGCTCTTGCAAAGAAAATTCCTTATGCTCATATTGTTGCTGTTGCTTCAAATTACTACACTTTACGACAACTTTATCATGGTGATAAAGAAAAAACTTTAAAAAGGATGTTAGAATATGGTGGTAACAAATTTAATATTTTTGTTTTACACAAATTTATAAGACTAATGAGGGAATCAAATGATTAAGCAAACTCAAAAAAATTTAGAAACATTCTTTTTGTCTTGTTCTGAACCAATTGAAAATGTTTTAAAATCTTTCTTAGATTCAGATACTTGCCCAAATCTGTCTTGTAAATTTAATGAATTTTCAGAAGTTGAAATGGCTAAAGAATTAATTCAAGACGGAGATGTTCTTTATAAAGTTGATTTTATTGCAAACAACAAAACCAACTATATATATGCATTAATTCCAGAAAAACTTGTTGCAAGCATTTCTGATATTATGATTGGTGGTAACGGTAAAATCAGATATGGCGGAGTTCTTACTGAAATCGAAACAAATTCAATAAGAGACATTGTTGCTGGTTGTTTGGACGAAATAACAAGCTATTTCAGTTTAAATTATGCTACAAATATTATTTTCGGTTCTGATTATTCTTTCTATTTAAAAGAAATGGAAGCTTATGAAGCTATGTTATCTGATTGTGACCTAACATTTGTTGCTACAGCTAACATAAATTTGGTTGATGATGATAAACCTTATCCATTGAAAATTTTATTAAATGCAAAATTTATTTCTGATTTTATGACTCAATTGGGTTTTGATGAAAATTCAACAAGAAGAAACGTTAATAATGTTGATTTATCCCAATTGTTGGACATCGATGTAAAAATTACAGCAGAATTTGGTCAAACTCAATTACCAATTAAATGTGCTTTAGAATTAACAAAAGATTCTCTAGTACCTCTTGATTCTGCAGAAAATGAAGATATTAAAGTTTATGCAAATGGATTGCTATTTGCATATGCTCAAATTGTGGCGGTAAAAGATAATTTTGGTCTAAGATTGACAAAAATAATACCTCCTGAAGAAAGGATGAATATTACAAAATGATCTTTTTATCAACATTAGCTGTTATCTCAATTATTCTAATCGGACTGCTTATCGTTTTAATATTTTTCACAACGCCCAAAAATACGTTAAACAATAGCAGTACCAATGCTGAAAATGAAATTACATCTGATATTGTTTCAAATGTAACTGATGCTATTGAAGAAATTGTTGATAATAATATTGAAGTAAAAGAAAAAACTTTTGAGGATGAAATTAAACAAGAAGAGCCTTTAAAAGAAATTCCTAAAGACGAAAAGCCCAAAAATGAAAGCTCAAAACAAAACAAAAATACAAAAAGAAAAATTAAACATTTCTTTTTAAAATTGTTTAGTATATTTTTTAGGAATAAAAATAGAAATGTTGTAGATAACTATAGCATAAGCATGGAAAAACTTAATAATGGTGACTATCAAGTTGCAAAAAACTTTTTGACAGAAGCACTAAAGAATAATTCCAGCAAAATAGAAACTTATTTAAAACTTGCAAATATTGCACTTCAAGAAAAAAATGAAAACTTGGCAATAAATTACTATTTAGATTTGCTAGATACGCATCCCGAATTCATTGATGTAGTGCTATCTTTAGGCAAGATTTATGTAATAAGAAACATGAATGCTGCAGCAATGAATATTTTGGATAAATTATACACAAAATACCCAAATAATATTGAAGTTCAAATGGATTACTTGAAATGCAAAACATTAGTTACAGATTATGACGATCCTGAACAAACTTCAGCATTAATCGAGGAATATAAAAAATTGCCAAACCACGATGAAAATCCTACATTTAATTACAACGTAGCTTCATATTATGCAAGAATTGGCGATATAGACAAAGCTTATACTGCTTGTAAAAAAGCTTTAAAATTATCACCAAGAGATTTTGAAGCGAATAAATTATGTGGTTTGATATTAATTATAAAACACGACTACGAAGGAGCTAAAAAACATTTGGGTAGGGCTCTGAGAAGTAATGATAAAAACGACGAAGTTCAAAATCTAATTTCATATATTGTATGTCAATCAAACTCAAGAGATGAGTTGCAAAAACAACGTGAAAAATATTTTGAATTTATCAGAAAGTCATAAAGTGTAACATTCTTGAAAAATATTTTTTTCTGAATTATAATTTTTAAAAGAGTTTTATTAGAAAATGGAGATAGTATAAATGGGTAAAACAGTATTAGTTATAGACGATTCACCTTTTGTTTTTAAAGCAGTAACAAAAGCATTAACAGGTTCAGACTATGAAGTTGTTGGAAACGCATTAGATGGTCAAATGGGTATTGATAAATATGTGCAATTAAAGCCTGATGTAATTACTCTAGACGTTACAATGCCAATTATGGATGGTTTAGAAACAGCTCAAAACTTATTCAAAATCAATCCTGATGTAAGAATTATTATGTTATCTGCAATGGGTGATGAAACATTATTAAATCAAGCAAGAGAAATTGGTATTAAACATTTCTTGACAAAACCATTTAAACCAGATGCTTTGATTAGCAAATTAAATGAAGTATTACAGTAAAAGGATAAGTGTGAAATAAAGTGACAGAAAAAAAAGATAAGTTTGAGACTTTATTTGAATTATCAAAAAAGTCTTTTGAAGAAGTTATAGCAGAAGTTACAGGTGACACCATCGAAGCTTCTGACGGATTTGATGTAAAACCTGAAAAAGAATTAGCATTATCAATCATTATTTCATTATCAGGTAATACAAATGGTCGTATCTTATTAAACACAACAGTTAAAGATGGTATGAATATTGCAGTTGCAATGAATTTTGGTGATCCATTAGATAATCCAGATGATTTGCATGTATACTTGGCAGAATTTGCTAATATGTTCTGCGGTAGAGCTGCAACTCATATTAACAACGAATTTGGGAAAAGAGAAATTTGGATTAGCCCTCCAGCAATCTTTTCCGCAATGGATTTGGATATCGTAACTCCAAATGTTTCTTCTATGAAAGCATATTACGATTGTCCACTAGGTAAATTTATTGTAGATATCGGATTTAGTGAAAATTCTTATGATGAATTCTAATGTTATAAACATTTTTGAACGTGTTTTCAACGACATGTTCTCATATATTGATCTGAGCCATAAGTTTATGTGCGAAGTTCCAGCTAGTTCATTGAATTCATCGGAAGAAGTAAATACGCTAGTAGGTATATCTGGTGATATGGAAGGCAACATAATGTTTGGTTATACTCCAAAAATAGCTAAAGATATTGTTGCAAAAATGACAGGAGTTCAAACAGTAAACGAAATTGACTTCTACGCAAAGGGTGCATTGGCAGATTTTTTCTCAGAATTTTGTAAATTATTTGTTGCACAACTTAAAAAAGAAGCGACTTTTGACTCAGAAGGTGGTACAGTAAGTAAGACGTACACTTTACTTTCGGCAAATCCTACTTACATTGAAGGCAAAGAAATGTTTGGAGTAATCAGTAAAGTACCTTCCAAGAAATTATTTTTCAAGGTAAGTGGCGAAAAATTCGGTATAGCATATTATTTGGAATAGAAAATTATGGATAGAAATCAAGAAATTAACATAGAAAAAGATTTTTGGGATGATTTTATAGTTGAAGCATTTGAAAATGTTGATGCTATTGAACAAAATGCAATGTCATTGGAACAAAATCCTGAAGATATGGAAATTATTCATGCAATGTTTAGAGCTTTCCATACTGTGAAAGGTCTTGCAGGTTTCGTTGAGCACGTTATAATTCAAGAAATCGCTCACAAAACAGAAACAATGATGGATTATTGCCGAAAAGGTGTTTTAAAAGTTGACACTGACATTATCAATATGATTTTGAAATCTTCTGATTGCATTAAAACATTGTGTAACGATATCAATGCATACAAAAATCCTGAATTAATGGATACAATAGAAGAACTTTTAAACCATTTAGAAGATACTGCAAATAGGGCAGAGGCTATTCTTGCAAATGGTGGATGTGTACAATCATCAGAACAACAAGCTTCAGGTGAAAATAATCAATATAATAACCAAAACTTTGAACAAAATACAGAGCAAAATGTTGAACAAAATTTTGAAATAAATTCTCAAGATTTTTCACAGCAAGAACAGCAAGATGTTCAAAATAATGATAATCAACAAAATGATTTCAGCCAAAATGAACAAAACAATGACAATCCAGATGCAGGATTACAATGTTTTGCAGAGGAAATTACTGAAATCCAACACGAAGTTGAAGAAAAAGAACGTCTACACGAAGAAATAATTCACCAGCAACAAGAAAACTCTCAAAATAATGAACAAATTATTGTTGAAGTTCCTCAAACTGAAATTCAAAACATTGAAGTAACACAAGAAGAACCTGTTCAACCGGAAACACAAGCAGTACAAGTTACTGTTGCTCCTGTTTCTCCTGCCGTTCAACAACAATTAGAAGAGGCAAAGCAAGAAGTTACTTTAGTTAATGTAAATGAAGAACAAGATGATGAATATAATAGAGCAAATCCTTCTAACGAAGGTGTTCAACATAAAGTTTTAAATGAATTTCAAAAAGAAGTTTTAAGAAAATTGATGGCTCAATATTCTGTAAGTGATGAATCAGAAGGCACAACAAATCACAGCGGTGGTAATGACGAATATATGAAAGTTGCAAATTACAAAATTGACCACCTTGTTGATATTATCGGTGAATTAATTATTAACCAAGCCTTGATTGAACAAAACATCTTAGCTAATTACTCTGAAGACAGACAATTAATATCAAATATGTCAGGTTTCTTAAGAGTTACAAGAGATTTGCAAAACTTGTCTATGTCACTAAGAATGGTTTCATTGAAACCAACATTCCAAAAATTGGCAAGAATTGCTAGAGATACAATCCAACAATTGAAAAAAGATGTTGAGTTTGTAATGTCCGGTGAATCTACTGAAATTGATAGAGCAGTTGCAGAAAGATTGTTAGAACCATTAGTTCACATGATTAAAAATGCAATTTCTCATGGTGTAGAACCAAATTCTGACGACCGAGTTGCAATCGGAAAACCAAGAAAAGCAAAAGTAGAATTAAATGCCTATAGCAAACGTGGTAAAATTTATATCGAAGTAAAAGACGATGGTCGTGGTATAAATACTGACGTTGTATACAAAAAAGCTTTAGAAAAAGGTATCATAGATCCTAATAGAGTTTATAGTGAAGCTGAAATTCGTGAATTCATTATGCTTCCAGGTTTTTCTACCGCAGAAGTAGTTGATAATATTTCTGGTAGAGGCGTTGGTATGGATGTTGTAAACACTCAAATCCAAAAAGCTGGCGGTAGAGTTGAAATTATAAGTGCATTAAATAAAGGTTCAACATTTGTTCTTGAAGTTCCAGTTAATCATTCTATTATGAATGGTACAATTATTGAAATGAATAATCAACAATTTGTTGTTCCAACAGTAAATGTAAAAGAATTCTTACAACCAAAAGAAGAACAATGGATTTTCACAAAACAAGAAAGAACAATGATTAGAGTTAGAGATAACATTATCCCTATGGTACCTTTA
>JBJFBU010000064.1:0-16115 GCA_051888595.1 Candidatus Gastranaerophilaceae bacterium
GATTCTGACGGACATATAGTAATGTTTATTGATGAGCTTCACACAGTAGTTGGAGCCGGAGCAACAGAAGGTTCAATGGATGCTGGCAATTTATTAAAACCAATGCTAGCTAGAGGTGTATTGAGAACTATTGGTGCTACAACAATTAACGAATATAGAAAATATATTGAAAAAGACCCTGCACTTGAAAGACGTTTTCAACCTGTTTTAGTTGGAGAACCTTCAGTTGAAGATACAATAAGCATTTTGAGAGGTTTAAAAGAAAAATACGAAGTACATCATGGTGTTCGTATTCTTGATAGTGCATTAATCCAAGCTGCAAAATTATCAGATAGATATATAACAGATAGATTTTTACCTGATAAAGCTATTGATTTAATTGATGAAGCCGCATCTTCACTTCGTATTGAAATAGATTCAATGCCAGAAGAAATTGATATTATGTCAAGACAAAAAATTCAATTAGAAATTGAACGTGAAGCATTAAAAAAAGAAGAATCAAATCCTGATTGCGAAAGAAAAATTCTTGAAATCAGCCAAGAAATAAATGATTTAGAAGCAAAAATTGGCGTAATGAAAGAACAATGGAATAAAGAAAAAGCAACAATTCAAGGCGAAACTTCAATTAAGGAAGAAATAGAAAAAGTAAAAGTTGAAATTGAAAAGGCTGAAAGAAACACAGACTTACAAAAAGCTGCAGAACTTAAATACGGCAAGTTAATGGAATTGCAAAAGAAACTTGAAGAAATTCAAAGTACTGACAAAAAAGATAATCAATTGTTAAAAGAACAAATTGATGGCGATGACATTGCAGAAGTCGTAAGTAAATGGACAGGCGTACCAGTAAGTAAGCTTGTAGAAAGTGAAATGAAAAAATTAATTTCTATGGAAGATGTTTTACACAAGAGATTAATTGGTCAAGACGAAGCAGTAAATGTAGTTTCAGATGCAATTCGTAGAGCTCGTTCTGGCTTGAAAGATCCAAAACGACCAATTGGTACTTTTATTTTCTTAGGACCAACTGGTGTTGGTAAAACAGAACTTGCAAAATCTTTGGCAGATTTTATGTTTAATGATGAAGATGCAATTGTTAGAATTGATATGTCAGAATACATGGAAAAACACAATGTTGCAAGATTAGTCGGAGCACCTCCAGGATATGTTGGCTATGATGAAGGTGGACAACTTACAGAAGCTGTTAGAAGAAAACCTTATTCTGTAGTACTTTTTGATGAAATTGAAAAAGCTCACCCAGATGTTTTCAATATAATGTTACAAATGTTTGATGACGGTCGTTTGACTGATTCAAAAGGTAGAACTGTAGACTTCAAAAATACACTTATAATTATGACAAGTAATATTGGCAGTGACATTATATTAGAAGATTCAATTTCTGGAGATTTTACAGAAACAAAAGAAAAAGTTATGAATATAATGCGAGAAAAATTCAAACCTGAATTTTTAAATCGTGTTGATGAAACAATTTTCTTTAAAGGATTAACTTTAGATAACTTAAAACAAATTGTTGATATACAAATGGATTCATTGGCAAAACGTTTGAAAGAACAAGAAATCAACTTAGAAGTTACACCATCAGCAAAAGAATTGTTAGCAATGAATGGTTATAATCCAATATACGGTGCAAGACCTTTAAAACGTACAATCCGCCAAATGGTAGAAAATCCGTTAGCAAAATTAATTTTGGCTCAAAAATTTGTCAAGGGCGACACATTGGTAATCGATTCTGAAGATGAAGAAATAAAATTCAAAAGAAAATCAAAATAATTTTATTAAAAAATCAAACATAAAAATTCCGAAACTTATTGTATAGACCAAGATGGTTATTTACATTTGTTTCGGAATTTTTAGTTATATTTTATTTTTATAAATACAACCTATTTAACCAAATTGTTTATTCGATTACAGAAAGCTTCTGCAGTTAAAGGTTTTCCAGTTACAGCTTCCAAAATTTCATTATCTTCTTTTGAACCACCATATTGGAATATATTTTCATCTAAATATTTAGCTGTATCTTTATTTTCAGTTAAATTACCAAATTTTTTTGTCAAAGCTTCATACAATTGAGCTTTAATCAATGATGCTCTAAAGTAATTTTGGTAATATGCAGGATGTGACAAGAAGTGTGGAATTGTAGCCCATTCATTTGTTGCTTCATCCTTTTCGCTTCTACCTTTGTATTTTACACTCATATCTTTCCAAAGTTGTTTTAAATCTTGGTCTGGATTTTTATACATATTACGTTCAAAATCAATAATTGCCATACTTGAACCGACAAACTTAGAATCTTCTTCACCTAAAGATTTTTGAAATTTTGCATAAACTTCTGGTGAAATTTTATCTTTTATAAGTCCTTCTGTTCTTGGCATATCACCCATCATCATTGCAACTGCTTCTGTCATAGTACTCGTCGTATCTTGCTCCAAGTATGGAAGTTTTGAGTTTGTTTTAACTGTAAATACTGAGTGTCCAAGCTCATGCATTAAAGTATCAATACTTGAAACATTATTTGTCAAATTTGCAAGAATTCTAGCATCTTTTCCGGCTTCAATTGGGAATGAAAATCCGTGAGTATTTTTATTTTCACGAGGGAACAAATCGAGTTTTATTGGAAGTTTATCCACGTTATAGCCCATGCCAGCATAAGCTTTTTTAGATATATCTACAACTTCTTCTTTTGATTTTATTTCATCATTTACAAGTTTTTCTGGATTATCGCCTGCAAGGTAGCCAAAATGATAACTTCTTAAATCTTCTGGTTTTACACCGAAAGCTTTTGACAAATCGGCTTTTACACCATCCATAACTTTTTTATTTGATTCTTTTGTATTATTTGCGACATCCAACAAAAGTTTATCTAATTCTTTTGGTTTTATATCATAATTTTCTTCAAGCATGTAGTCAAAATAGTTGTCATAACCTTTTTTCTTTGCAAAATCGTTACGCATTTTTACCAATTCAACCAAATCCTCTGCAATTAAATCTCCTGATTTAATTTTTGCTTCAGAAGCTTTTTTTCTAATTTCTGGATTTTTTTCTGTTTCCATAATCTTAGAAATTTCAGCTTTTGAAACAGGTTTTCCATCAATTGTCATTTGGTAAGAATTCAACTTTTGAGAAATTTCATTCTCTTTTGTACTCATAGCTTTTAATTCTTCTTTAAATTCAATGCCATCACCAAAAGCAGAAGTTAGATTTCTTAATTGTTTTTTCAATTTTTTGTCACTTACGCCACCTGCAGAATTGATTTCTTTAAGTTGTTCATAAATTTCTTTATTATCATAAAAATCATTAGCTTTATCTTGAGCAGCATTCATTTTATTCATATTTTCAGGAGTACTTTCTGTATAAAAATCCCAACAAGCAGCTTCTGAATTAGACATAATAGGTTTCATATCTTTAGATATATTTTCACGCAATGCAATGAATTTTTGTTCATTTTCTTTTATATTGTTTGAAAAACTAACACTATCCAAAGGCATTGGCTTTGTTTTTTGAACCTTGTTTGTATTGTTCGTTTTATCAATTTTTAAATTTGTCATAATATTTTGTATCTTCATTATTTTTCCTTTTCTATCTTTTATAGAACTTTTAAATTCGCTAAAAATATAATTTGCCATAACAGGCTAAACTTATTAACAAAATTTTACCTATACATCTTCTATGTGCAAATATTTTTTCATAATCAATTTCTTTAAAGCTTTTGAATACGGTGATTTTGGTTGAATTTCAAGAACTTTATCCAAAGAAACAATTGCACTTTCATACAACCCCAACTTCATTTTTACTATTGCTAAATGATAGTATGCATCGACAAATTGATTATCCAATTCTACAGCTTTTTCCAAATCTTCTTTTGCTTCTTTCAATTCTTCTTCTGTTGGATTTTCAAAAGCAAGTATTGCTTGAGCTTTATTATAATAAGCATCAACCATTTTTTCGTCAATTTTTATAGCACGAGCATAGTTTTCGTATGCGGCACGAAGTTGGTTTAAGTTGTGATAAGCGATTGCTTTAGAAAAATGTGTAAGTGCATGATTTGGTTTTAAGTCCAAAGATTTTTCAAGTGCATCCAAAGCTTCTTCAAACTTACCTTCATTTGTTTTTTGTATACCTAAATCTAAATAATATTTGTAATCTTGTTCAGTCATAATTCACCTTTTAGTATTTACACCATGTTCATTGTATAATTTAATTATACAACAGAGTAAATGAGAGGTGTATTTTGGCTGGAATTTTAAACATACAATTAAAATCTTTATTAGGTGATAAAGAAACAAATTTAAAAAAAGTAGAACATTATATAAAATTCAATAAAGATAAAAAACTAGATTTGGTAGTAATGCCAGAATTTTTTTCAACAAGTATTGACTACGCAAACGCTCCAGAAGATGAAAATGGAGGCGATACAATCAAAACTTTGCAACGACTTGCAAAGGAATATAATACAAATATTATTGCAGGTAGTGTCGTTAGAAAAGTTGAAGGAAAGCTTTATAATAGTGCTTTTGCAATAGATAGAATGGGTGAAATTATAGCTATTTATGACAAAGTACACTTATTCAATTATATGGGTGGAACAGAAGGTCAAAGAATTACAGCAGGAAATGAAATAAAAATTGCACACTTTGATTTTGCAAAAGTTGGTTTAACAATATGCTATGACATGAGATACCCGATATTTATTAATCAAATAATGAAAAAAGGTGTTCAAATGATTGTTATGCCAACTGCTTGGCTTATTCCTAAAGCTGTTTATGAAAATGAAAATAACTTAAAATATGCACAGGAAATGTTTATTTCTATGTGTAGGACAAGGGCGTATGACAACGCATTATTTATGGTCGTAAGCAATCAAACAAAAGAAGTGTCAAAAGATTTTTATGGAATTGGCAATTCTGCAATAATTTCTCCGACAGCTCAAGTAATTGCAAATGCTGAAAATAAAGAATGTGCAATTTATGCAGATATTGATATAAATGAAGCAAAATATATGAAACAATTGTTTCCAGTAGACAAAATTGATTAATTACACATGAGAAAATAATTTGTAATTTAAGCTGTCATGCCTTGCGTTAGGAATACTAATGTCAGCTGGTTTTACATTGTTTTTCCACAAAACATAAGATAATGATAATTGATCACGTCTTGAAAATTTTTCTATAATCTCCCACCAATTTTCAAAAATTTGGGCAACATTTTTATTGTCTAATTTTGAATAAATTATATTTGTTTCATTTAAACCATAATTTTTAGGAAATCCTTGATTATTTAAAAAATCAATTAAATTTTTAACATTTTCCTTTGAATCTTTATCCGCTTCAATCACTTGATTTGCTTCGTCATAAATACAATTTCGACAGTAATGAGCAGGTATTAACAATTCTTTAGCAGATTTATTTATTGTTTCAAAAAGGAAATTAGTTAATATATTAACGTTACCATCAATCCAAATTGCTTCTTTATATTGTGGGAACAAAATATGTGGATGAGTCTTATGCCATCTAGCATTTTTAACATCATCGAGCTTGTTAAATTCTAATTTTTTGATATTCCATTCGCCTATTTTTTTCAAATTTAATAAAAACTTGTTGTCTGTAAAACATACATAATCACTATTTTCATCTTTATACTTTTGCAAAAGTGGTATTACATCACATTTTCCAGTAATACAAGTATAAACAACTCGATTTTTCAATGTTTTTGAAATTTTAACGAATTTTAAATTTTTGATTAAATTTATAATCCTATTATTGTGTATTATTGATGAAAAAAATCTCAAGTTTCTGTATAAAACAAAACGTTCAAACTTATTAAAACAATTTTTAATTATGCTATTTAATAGAACGACATTTTTTCTTTCAGAGTAAAAAGCACCTATAGTATTGCCATATCTTGCATATAATATTTTGTTATTTTTTGATTGTAATTCATTTCGTTTTTTCTTAAAAGATGCATGACGTTTATGTTTTACATACAAATTATCAATAAGGACACTTTTTTTATTGTTTGTTAATTTAGCTTTTAGGCAAAAATCAACTTCTTCACAATAGCCCATACCATAAATTTCATCAAAAAGTCCGTTTTCATCGATATAACTTTTTCTTACACATAAGCAAAAACCTTCTGCATTCAAAATTTCTGGATATTTTGGCTTATTTTTTAAAATATTTTTTCTAACCAAATCGAATGGCAACAAGCTTGGAATAAAATATACACCACTATTTGATGCAATTGGAGAGGCAGTAACTATTTGTTCATCAGAATTAAAACAATCTATAATTTTGTCACAAAATCCAGAACAAATTTCTGTATCACTGTTTAAGAAAACAACTATTTCTCCAGAAACCTCTTTTTCTGCATAATTACAAGTTTTTAGCCAACCTAAATTTTCTTTATTGTTTATTAATCTTAAGTTTTTATGCTTTTTTACTAAAGATTTCAAATACTTACTTGTAGCTGAATTTGAGCAATCATTTACGATTAAAACTTCTCCAATAGAAAAATCATAATATTTCAGAACACTTTTTATACATTTTTTAAAATAATCCAATGCGTTATAAACAGGAATTATTAAAGATATTTTTGACATAAAATTTTACTACCTTACAATTGAATAAATAACATGAGCCCCCATTTAAGTCAATATTTGAAAAAACGTCAAAATGTTGTAAAAAAACTATCTTTGATTTAATCTAACTAATTATAGGGCGATTTTATGTCATTTGAATTTGAAAAACAAAAAATAGAAGATGTAATTCTAGTAAAACCAAAAATTTTTGGCGACAATAGAGGATTTTTTATGGAAACATATAAAAAATCTGAATTTTTTGCAAATGGAATTACTGAAAATTTTGTTCAAGATAATCATTCAAAATCATCAAAAAAAGTTTTAAGAGGACTTCACTATCAAGCAAAACCTTATGGACAGGCAAAATTGGTAAGATGTACAAAAGGTCGAATTTATGATGTTGCTGTTGATTTAAGAACTACTTCAAAGAGTTTTGGTAAGTACATAAAAATTGAACTTTCTGATGAAAATAAATATATGTTATATATTCCTAATGGTTTTGCACATGGCTTTGTTTCACTTACTGATGAAGTAGAATTGCAATATAAAGTTACATCCGAGTACAATCCAGACGCTGACAGAGGTGTTTTATGGTGCGATGAAGATATAAACATTGATTGGGATATTGATTTTGAACCAATTCTGAGCGAAAAAGATAAAACTCAACCAAGACTAAAAGAATTAAATAAGGAGGAAATTATTTAATGAAAACAATTTTAGTAACTGGTGGAGCTGGTTTTATAGGAAGTTGCTTTATAAGGCACATTTTGAACAAATATTTAGATTACAACGTCATAAACCTTGATGCTCTTACATACTGTGGAAATTTAGAAAATTTAGATAGTATAAAAAATAATCCAAATTACAAATTTGTACATGGAAATATTTGTGATAAAAATTTGGTAAAAGATATAGTCAAAACTTGTGATTACGTTGTAAACTTTGCAGCAGAATCTCACGTTGATAATTCTATTAAAAATCCAGAAATTTTTATAAAAACAAATGTAGAAGGTACATTAAACCTTTTACAAGCTTGTAAAGACATTGGAATTAAGCGTTATTTACAAATTTCTACAGACGAAGTTTACGGCTCATTAAATAAAACTGATTATTTCTATGAAACAACACCACTACAACCAAATTCGCCATACTCTGCTTCAAAAGCAAGTGCTGATTTACTTGTAAGGGCATACCATAAAACTTATGAACTGCCTACACTAATTACAAGATGTTCAAATAATTACGGTCCATACCAATATCCGGAAAAGTTAATTCCGTTCTTCATTTCAAAACTTTTAAAAAATGAAAAAGTACCTGTTTATGGAAATGGCTTAAATGTTAGAGATTGGTTATATGTATGTGACCATTGTGAAGCTATTGATATTGTTTTACACAAAGGCAAAATCGGAGAAATCTATAATATTGGAGGACATAACGAAAAAACAAATATTGAAATAACAAAACTTGTGCTAAAAGAAATGGGAAAAGATGAAAGTTTTATAGAATATGTTGATGATAGATTAGGACACGATAAACGCTATGCTATAGCAAACAATAAAATAACCTCTGAACTTGGATGGAAACCTTCAGTATCTTTTGAAGAAGGTATCAAAAAAACAATTGATTGGTATTTAAACAATCAAGAATGGATTGAAAAAATCAAATCAAAAACAGATAAAGGAGATATATGATGAAAGGTATTGTTCTAGCTGGCGGTGCAGGAACTAGATTATATCCATCAACAATGGTTGTTTCTAAACAATTATTGCCTATTTATGACAAACCGATGGTTTATCATCCAATTTCTGTTTTGATGTTGGCAGGAATAAAAGATATTTTAATAATTTCTACACCACAAGATTTACCTAACTTTAAAAAATTACTTGGTACAGGTGAACAGTTTGGAATCAAATTCTCATATAAGGAACAACCATCACCTGATGGATTAGCACAAGCATTTATTTTAGGAAAAGATTTTATTGAAAATGATGATGTCGCAATGATTTTGGGTGATAATATTTTTTATGGTCAAGGTTTTTCAGGTGCATTGCATAGAGCAACCGAGAATGTTTCTAACCAACAAACGGCAACAATTTTTGCCTATGAAGTACACGACCCTGAAAGATTTGGTGTAGTTGAATTTAATGAAGAAAAACAAGCTATTTCATTAGAAGAAAAGCCCCAAACGCCAAAATCTAATTACGCAGTAACAGGTCTATATTTTTATCCTAACAATGTTTGCAAATATGTTCAAACAATTAAACCGTCACAAAGAGGCGAATTAGAAATAACAGAATTAAACAAAATTTATTTAAGCAAAAACAAATTAAAAGTAGAAATATTAGGCAGAGGCTTTGCATGGCTGGACACAGGAACTCATAAATCCCTAATTCAAGCAGGACAATATGTTCAAACAATTGAAGAAAACCAAGGAATCAAAATAGCTTGTCTTGAAGAAATTGCCTATCGAAAAGGATTTGTTTCAAAAGAAAAATTAAAAAAATATATAAAACCATATAAAAATAATGAATATTATGACTATATTAGAAAATTAATTAAATAAAAAGATTGGCGGATTTTACAAGTAAAATCCGCCAATCTTTTAAAGTTTTTTGAAATATTTTTATCAATCAAAGTTATTTGATAGCAAAAACGACATTTGCAACTGCAGTAACTTTCTTTTCGATAGAACTTAAATCATTATAGCCAGAATCGCTTACATCGTTAGAATCAACAGGAGTAATTTGGAACACACCCATTTTTGCAGAACGTATTTTGCCTACTCTGTTATGATTAGATTTCAACATAGATTTAGCTCTATTCTTTGCATCTTTTGTCGCTTTTTCTAACAATGTTACTTTTAAATCAGCAAGTTGAGAATAGTGATACAATGGTTCACCACTACTTGCGATATTTATACCTTTTTCAAAAAGCTCTTGATAAGAAGTTGATAATTTTTTAATTTTTTCAACATCTTTTGTTGTAATTTTTACAGGTTGTTGATAAACATAGCTTTCAACAGTGCTAGTTGTATAACCAGTATTAGGATTTGTTTTGTATGTTTCATAAGAATTTGATAATGTTAATTCAATTTGATCTTCAGTAAACCCTTTTGCAAGCAAATATTTTTTTACAACGGGAATTTGACCTTGAACAATTTTGTAAGCTTGTACTCTAGAAGGTGCTTTTGCTGTAATTGTAAATGTCCAATTTGCAGAATCAGATTTTACAATTTCGTATGCTGAACCAGTAACTGTAATATTGTTATTAGATAAGTTACCCGTAACAATAATAGCCGCAAAAATTGCACCAAGGGCAATACATAGACCTAAAATTGCAAGTTGAAAGTCTTTAAATTTTTCGTACATACTTTTTCTCCTTATTTTGCAAATAATTTTAGCACTTTATTTTATATAGTACAATAATTATTGTGGATAGTTAATTTATATTCAATCTATCTATAGATTTCGATTTCATCGTATTACACTTGTTGCGGTATCAATCTATTACATTATTTCATTTTCAAATCTTTGCAGCAAGCAAATTTACTGATTATAATGTATTTTGCGGTTTTTTATATTATGATATAATTTTTCCATGGATACAGCAAAAATTATTAGTTTATTCAATTCTGCACAAGCACACAAAGATAGAGAAGAATATTCAAACTCTGCAAAAATATATGAAGAAATTTTATCTATAACGACACAGCTTCCAGAAGTTTATTTCAATTTGTCAATTGTATATTCAAAACTTGACAAATATAAAGAATCAATCAAATGTTTAGAAGAATTTTTAAAAGCTGAACCTAACGATATTGAAGCTAAATATTTTTTAGCAACACACCATTTTATGCTGAAGGATTATGTTGGAGGCTACGAACTTTTTGAAAGTAGAATTAGTCGTCAGCACGCAATTATTACGCAAGATAAAACTCTTGGTCAAATATACAGGAATATTCCATTTTGGAAAGGTGAAAATTTAACAAATAAAACTATTTACGTTTATTATGAAGCTGGACTAGGTGATACTTTAATGTATTTTAGATATTTACCACTTTTAGCAAAAAGATGTAAAAAAGTTTATTTCAAACCTCAATATGCACTTTTACCTTTATTTGCAGAAAACAAAGGGGATATTCAAGTAATTGCAAGATTTACACCTGAAATGTCAAAAAAATGTGATTATCATTGTCCAATAATGAGTCTACCATATTTTTTAGGATTAGATAACAAAACTGTATTCTACAATTCATCAGGTTTTCTAAAAGCATCAAAAAAGGAAGAAAATAAATATAAAACAAAATATTTCAACAACAACAAATTAAAAATAGGCATAAAATGGCAAGGAAACACTCTTATTGGTGGAGAAAGAGCAATGACCGCCCAAAGTTTTGCCAAAATTTTTGAAATACCTAATTCGCAAATATACTCAGTACAAGTAATGGGTGGAGCAGAACAAATAAAAGAATTGCAAGAAAAATATAACTTAATTGATTTAGGTTCAACCTTCAAAGATTTTTCAAACACAGCAGGTGCAATTGCAAATATGGACATTGTTATATGTAATGATACCTCTGTTGGACATCTTGCTGGAGCTATGGGCAAAAAAACTTATATAATTTTACCAAAACATTATGATTGGCGTTGGCATAACGATATTTCAAAATGCGATTGGTACGATAGTATAAAATTATACCGTCAAAAAACAACTTGGGAAGAAGTTATTGCCAGAATTCAAGAAGATATCATAAAAAATAAAGACCAAAAATGACAAAATTTATAAAAAAATTAACTAAAAAATACCAAAGAAAAGCCTCTTATTTAATTTTTGCAATTATTTTAAGCGGTATAGTCTATGTTTTAAATCTATATGGTTTTATACCTTCAGATTTAAACTTTGAAAACACTCCTAAAACTTATTCTAATAGCCATAGTGAACATAAACACAGTGAAGTTGCATACCAAGAAGTTTGGTGCAAGGAACACAATGGAATAACAGAATATAAAAACAGAGATTACACAAGAGTTGATTGCTTAACTAAAACAAATGCTGTTGAATTTGATTTTGCAAAAAAATGGGCAGAAAGTGTAGGACAAGCCTTACACTACCAGCTTATGACAGGAAAAAGGGGTCGAGTCGTTTTGATTTTAGAAAATTCAAATGATAAATCGACCTATTTCAAAAGAGTCGAAGCACTTGCTAAAAAATATGACTTTGATGCAGAATATATGACCCCACAAGATTTACACCTAAACGAAAACGGTAAGTGCATTATAAAAAAATGCAAATGTCATAAAAAATAAATAAGCAAATTATTAAATTTTACTAAACATATATTTAAAAACACTTTAAAAAGTCAATCTTTACGCAAAGTTGTTTTTGTGGTATTTTTTTATCAAAAGAAAAGGAAACAAAAATGACAAATATTGACGATTTACCAACTGTTTATAATGCATTAGAAACAGAAAAAGAAATTTATGAATTTTGGGAAAAGGGTGATTATTTTAAAGCAGATGCAAAATCTGATAAACCACCATTTTCAATGGTAATTCCACCACCAAACGTAACTGGTGTATTGCACATGGGTCACGCTTTAGACGAAACTCTACAAGACATTTTGACTAGATACCACAGAATGGCTGGATATGAAGCACTATGGATTCCTGGAACAGACCACGCAGGTATTGCAACTCAAGCTGTTGTAGAAAAAAAATTGCGAGCAGAAGGTAAATCTCGTTTTGATTTAGGTCGTGAAAAATTCTTAGAAGAAACTTGGAAATGGACTAACGAACATAAATCTGCAATTCTTGATCAATGCAAACGTTTAGGTGTTTCTTTTGACCGTTCTAGAGAACGTTTTACCTTTGATGAAGGATGTTCTGAAGCAGTTAAGGAAGTTTTCGTAAAATTATACGAAAAAGGTTTAATCTACAAAGGTGCATACATTGTAAACTGGTGTCCTCGCTGTCAATCTGCAATTTCTGATATTGAAACAGAATATGAAACAGAACAAGGTCATTTATGGGAAATTTCATACCCTCTTTGTGATGAACAAGGTGCAATAATTGTCGCAACAACTCGTCCAGAAACAATGTTTGGTGATGTTGCAATCGCAGTAAATCCAAGTGACTACAAATATAAGGATTTAGTAGGTAAAGAAGTTTATATTCCTCTAACACACCGTAGAATTCCAATTATAGCAGATGAATATGTTGATAAATCTTTTGGTACTGGAGCAGTAAAAATCACTCCAGCTCACGATCCAAACGATTACGAAGTTGGAAAACGTCATAATTTCAAACCAATTTGGGTTATTGATGAAAAAGGCTGTATGAAAGCCTGTGGTGAAGTTCCTGAAAAATACCATGGAATGGAAAGATACGAAGCTAGAGAAGCAATCGTTGGAGATTTAAAATATCAAAACTTTATGTTGAGAATTCGTGATCACGAACACAACGTAGGTAAATGTCAACGTTGTAACACTACAATTGAACCACTACTATCAGAACAATGGTTTGTAAAAATGGAACCATTAGCAAAAGAAGCAATTAAAGCAGTCCAAGACGGTCGAATTAAATTTGTACCTGAACGTTGGACTAAAAACTACTTAGGTTGGATGGAAAATATTCGTGATTGGTGTATTTCACGTCAATTGTGGTGGGGACATCAAATTCCAGCATATTACCATAATGAAACAGGCGAAATGGTTGTTGCAAAACAAAATCCAGACCCCCAACATTATACACAAGATACAGATTGTCTTGATACTTGGTTTTCATCAGGTTTGTGGCCATTTAGCACAATGGGCTTTCCTCAAACAGAAACAGATGATTTCAAAAAATTCTACCCTACAAGCGTTTTAGTAACTGGTTTTGATATCATTTTCTTCTGGGTTGCAAGAATGATTACAATGGGATTAGAATTTACCGGAAAGGCTCCTTTTAGTACAGTTTATATTCATGGCTTAATCAGAGATGAAAAAGGTCAAAAAATGTCTAAATCTAAAGGCAACACAATTGATCCTGTTCAAATTATTGATAAATACGGTTGCGATGCTTTAAGATTTACTCTTACTTCGCTTTGTACTTACGGTGGTCAAGATATTAAAATTTCTGATGAACGCTTCGAATATGGTAGAAATTTTGCAAACAAAATTTGGAACGCATCTAGATTTGTATTGATGAATTTAGATGGTGTTGATGATAATTCTGTAGATATGAGCAAATTAACTATTGCTGATAAATGGATTTTGAATAAATTAAACGAAACAGTAAAACTTGTAAATGATAACGTTAAAAACTATAGAATCGGTGAAATGGCTCACGTTTTATATGATTTCTTCTGGAATCAATATTGCGATTGGTATGTAGAAATTGCAAAAATTCAATTACAAGATGAAAACTTAAAATTGAATACTCAAAGAATGTTAAAATACGTTCTTGATATGTCTTTGAGATTGCTTCACCCAATTATGCCACATATTACTGAAAAAATTTGGCAAGCTTTAAACGTAAAATGTGATACAGATGCTTTAATTAAATCAGAATATCCACAATATAAAGAAGAATTTAATTTCCCAACAGAAGCAAAGGAAATGGAAATTGTTTTTGAAACAATTACATCATTGAGAAATGTTCGCCAAAGTTTCAATATTTCACCATCAATAAAAGTTAATATTGAAGTTTTAGCTCCAAACGATGAAAAACCAGTATTTGAGGCTGTAATTCCTTATTTACAACGTTTAGCAAGAGTTGAAGATGTTAAATTTATTGAAAATACCGATAATTCTTCTAAGAAAAGTGCTACAGCTGTTGTTTCTGCATCAAAAATTATCGTGCCTTTAGATAATTTAATAGATATGGATGCTGAAATAGCACGTCAAAATAAAAAACTAGAAAAATTATTGAAAGAAAAATCTTCACTTGAAGGAAGAGTAAATAACCCTAAGTTTGTTGAAAAAGCTCCTAAAGAACTTGTTGACGAAACAAAAGCAAAAATTGATGAACTTACAAATCAACAAAAAGCAATAGAGGATTTTATTAATCTCTTAAAAGCATAATTTTTCAATATAAACTCGAAAAGCAGAAGCATGGATTTTGCAAAATGCAAAATCCATGCTTTCTTATAATTAAAATCTTTTAGATAATAGTATTACGAATTGTAACAAAAAATCACATGTTTGAAATCGTACCTCAAAAAAATACTTTATATAAATGTAAGTCAGTTAGATAAACATTAAAGAATACGAGAGATAATAAAAAGAGAGAGATAAAAATACCGTTTTAAAGAAGACAGAGAAAAGAACGAGAGAAAATTTAGAGAAAACTAAAAAAACAAAAAACACACACTAACCTACCCTACCTATTATTCCCTTCCTAAAAGAAATTTCAAGCTCCTAAAAAAAAGGAGCTTTTTTATTGCAAAATTTTATCCAAGTTATCAATAGAAAAAAACTTTTATAAAATTTAGACTTTAGGATATGAAAGTAATAATTATAGGAGCGGTAGCAGCGGGTTCTAAGTCTGCAGCTAGATTAAAGCGATTACAACCAAATTGGGAAGTCGTAATTTACACGATGGACACAAACATAGCATATTCAGAGTGTGGCTTGCCATATTATATTGCAGGTTCTTTTTCTGATGTAAATAAATTGATAATTAGAACACCAGAAAATTTTGAAAAAAATGGCATAAAAGTTTTTACAAAACACAAAGTTGTAAAAATTTTACCTGATGAAAAAAGCATTATAGTTAAAAATTTAGAACAAAACTCTGAATTTTTAACCAGTTATGACAAATTAATAATAGCAACTGGGGCAAGTCCAAGAACATTACAAATAGAAAATTCCGACTTAGAAAACATATTTACGCTTCGAACAATCGAAGATGGAATAAATATAAAACGAGTAGCCTTACAAAGTAAAAATGCAGTTATTCTCGGAGGCGGATTTAGTGGCATAGAAGTTTTAGAAGCATTTATAAAGCAAGGTTTAAAAGTAAAACTTATTACAACAGACAAAAATATAATGTCAAATTTTGATGCAGGGATGTCATATTTAATACAAAGACATATTTCACAAAAATTTTTAGACTCAGTAAAAATAATAAATGAGGACACAATTGTAAAATTTGAAGGTCAAAATGGAAAAGTTACACATGTTTTTACAAAAAACGGTTTAAAAATTGATACAGATATTGTCTTTTTATCAATAGGAGTACGACCAAACACTGAAATAGCAAAAGATGCTGGTATAGAACTTGGGGCAACAGGTGCGATAAAAGTAAATTCTAAAATGGAAACAAACATAAAAGACATATACGCATGCGGAGATTGTGTTGAGAAATACCATAGAATTACTAACTCACATTGTTGGTTACCATTAGGTTCAACTGCAAACAAGGAGGGACGCTGTTGTGCAACAAATGTTGCAGGAGAAATTTCTGAATTTGAAGGAGTTTTAGGTTCAGCAGTAACAACATTTTTTGACTATACAATGTCTATGACAGGGCTTACAGAAACAATG
>JBJFBU010000065.1:0-16002 GCA_051888595.1 Candidatus Gastranaerophilaceae bacterium
AACGTAAATAGATAACAAAGGAGATTAAAAATATGTCAGCAGGAAAATTTTTAGTAGGTTTTACAGTAGGTGCAGCTCTTGGTGCTATTACAGGTATTTTGTTAGCTCCAAAATCTGGTGAAGAAACTCGCACTCTTATTGCTGAATCTGCAAAAGATGTTATGGAAAAAACAGATAAAAAAGTTAAAGAAATTCAAGAACAAGCTGAAAACGTTGTTTCTGATTTGCAAAGAAAAGGTGATGAGATTATGGGTAATATCCAAGATTTTATCAACGAAAAAAAAGAAATGTTCAACAAAGCTGAATAACTTTTTTATTAAATATTTTCAATTAAGTGGCACGCTGTGTTTTACACAGCGTGCCACCTTTTTTGATTGATTTTTAATTAATTAAAACTTATATTTATTTTTCCAATGCATTTTTTAATGCTTTTTCTAAAACTTCAATTTTGGCTTCCAAAACTTTCACCTTAGAATCACTTTCATCTGTAGAAATTGAATTCTTTTCCAATTCTCTTTTGTATGCTTTTAATTTTCTCGCAATATCAAGCATGTATGATAGTAGAAACAAAACACCGGTAATAAATCCGCAACAAGTTAGAATTGCAACGTGTGGTTGTTTGAACTGGTAGCAAAAATATGCTAATGCTACTAAAAATAATATTGACATTAATCTTAAAAATAAAATCATTTTTGACTCCTTAAATATGTTAAAACGTGTTGAATTTCCATGTCTGGTTCTATTTGTAATTTTATTATCTCATCTGTAAAAGGTTTTGTAAACTCTAATTTGTAAGCCTGCAAAACTTGTTCATTAGTTTTAATTTTTTCTTGTCTTGCTCCATATAATGTGTCATTAAAAACTGGAGTCCTAAAATAACTCATGTGAACTCTTATTTGATGCGTACGACCAGTTTTTAGAGTTAATTCTACATAAGTTGCATTTTTAAATCTTTCAAGAACTTTATATTCAGTAATACTTGGTTTTCCTCCTTCAACAACTGCCATTTTGTGTGGATATTTCGGATTTCTGCCAATTGGTAAGTTTATAGTGCCTTCGTTATCTTTAACCGAGCCTTTTACAATGGCTAAATAACTTCTTATTGCTGTTTTTGTCTTGATTTGATTAGTCAAAAACTCGTGAGCATCGTTATTTTTTGCAACCATTAAAAGTCCGGATGTGTTGCGATCTAGTCTATGCAAAATTCCACGTCTAAATTCGCCATTGATATTAGATAAATTTTCACCATATTTATACAAAAGGGCGTTTACTAGAGTGTTTTCACGTTCAATTGTTGTAGGGTGAGTAAGCATTCCAGCGGGTTTGTTCACAACTAGCATGTTTTCGTCTTCATAGACTATATCTATAGGAATGTTTTGAGCTGGAATATTAACATTTTCAACAGATTGCGGTTCAAACTCGATAATATCACCTTCATGAAGTTTATGTGAAGGCTTTTTGACAAGACCATTAATTAAAACATCTCCGTTTTTAATTGCATTTTGAATTTTTGAACGAGAAATATCTTGTATCAAATTTGATAAATAATTATCGAGTCTTAAATTTTCATCATTTTCATCTATTAAAAATTTCATAATTGTTTTAACTGGGCTCTTTTTAATAGTAATATTACAATAGCTACAACGCTTACGTTAATGAATATATCGGATACATTAAATATTGGAAAATCAAATTGAAGCAAATAAAAATAATCTCTTACATATCCCAAATGAACTCTTTCTATCAAATTACAAAAAATACCTGACATCATTAAAGAAAGCCAAAAAATTCCGACGTAAGTCATTGTTCCTGCATGTCTTATTATGTATACAAATAGGAAAATCAATGCCACAACAGAAAGTGCAATTAACAAGTAAGGGTATTCATGTAAAATGCTAAAAGCTGCACCTGTGTTTTTTACATAATTTAAGGTAATAACAGGGTTTGATGGAAAGTTATAACCATCAGTTATGTTGCTAACAACAAAATCTGAAAGGTAGCTATCTGCACAAATAAAAACTGCAAATGTCAAAAATAAATATATAATTTTATTCCATAGATTTTGTTGTTTCTTTCTTGCCATTATTTTTAACCTTTGAAAAATCTTTTGCTGAAATTACATTTGTTCTTGTAATGATATATCCGAGTCCTGTTACAAGTAGCTTAACTTCTTTATTTTGAAGGACTTTTGCTCTTGTTATTCCAATAGAACCCACTGTGTATTCGTTAAAATTGTCTTTGTTTGCTCTAAAAATTCTTTCAAGAATTCCGTCTTCAGGTAATTTTCTAAAAACTTCTTCTGAATTAACTTGTGGATATGTAATTTGTTCTTGTCCAATAGATGCAATTACAAGCATTTTTTTATCAGGCACTGTAACGTTCAAACTTGCTGTGTATTCAGTGTTAGCAGGAACAACTTGAGGTACAACAAGCTCCATTTTTACATCATTACCTTCACCATAAGTAAGTGTTGTGCATTCACTAATTATAGAATCAGAGTTGACAATCCATCTATCTCCAATTTTTTCCATATAATAAATGCTATCAGAAGTACTCTTTAAGTAGCCTTTTATATCTATTTCGCCAACTTTTTCAGTAGTTGTGGCATTTGCAATTTCTTGAACTTTAACAACAGCAGTATTTCCAACGATGCAAATATCAGTAATATCCATTGAATACTTGATATCAGGATACATATCCCAAGTCTTTTTTACCAACTCAAAATATGTTTTTTTATCAAAACCGTCAGAATTCATATAATTATTGGAATAGTATTCCTTTAATTTTTCTAAATTATAGCTATTAGTATAAGAAATTTGAGTTTTTAACGTTTGTTTTATTTCTTTTGTTAAATTTTGAGTTTGTTTTGCAACTGAAGTTTTGTTAGCATAAGCAATGTAATTATCACTAGCAAAAGATGCTGGAGTAAATAAAAATGCTATTAAAAATATAATTATAAGTTTTTTCATATTTTAATTATAACCTAAACATTTACATTTTCCATCATCTGAATAAGTGTATTGATTGTAGAGTCCATGCTAACCATATCAGTTGTTCTTTGTTGTAAAAATCCATTGATTTGAGGCATCATTTCGATAGCAATATCAAGGCTTGGATTTGAGCCAGCTTGATACATACCAACATCAATCAAATCTTTATTTTCTCTGTATAGTGCTAAAAGTTTACGCATTTTACCAGCTGCAGCCTTGTGTTCTGGGCTTGCAATAGCACTCATAAGTCTGGAAATACTACCTAGTACGTCAATAGCAGGGTAATGGTTAGCTTCGGCAACTTTTCTGGATAAGAAAATGTGACCATCTGTGATACCACGAACTGTATCTACAATAGGGTCATTAATGTCGTCACCTTCCATCAATACTGTGTAAAAGGCAGTAATTGAACCTTTAGGACTGTTTCCAGCTCTTTCAAGAACTTTTTGTAACCATGAAAATATTGAAGGTGGATAACCTTTCATAGTAGGTGGTTCGCCAAGAGACAGCCCAACTTCACGACCTGCCATTGCACAACGTGTAACTGTATCTGTCATTAAGAATACTTTTTTACCCTTATCTCTAAAATATTCGCACACTGCTGTTGCGGCAAGCAAACATTTTTGACGGATTAAAGGAGGTTGGTCACCTGTAGCACATACCAAAACTGATTTTTTCATACCTTCTTCACCCAAGGCATCTTCAATAAACTCTTTAACCTCACGGCCACGTTCACCAATCAATGCAACAACGTTGACATCTGCATCAGAATTTCTGGCAATCATACCCAAAAGTGTAGATTTACCAACACCAGAACCTGCAAATAGCCCCATACGTTGTCCGCAACCAAAAGTTAAACATGAGTCTATGGCTCTGACACCAGTTGAGAACATTTCTGTAATAATAGGTCTTTCAAATGGGCTAGGAGGTGGACCTTCAATGTTACGCCATTCTGCATGTTCAAGCGGTAACGGATGTCCGTCCATTGGATTTCCCATTGGATCAATAAGGCGTCCTAATAAAAAATCGCCAACCGGAATGTTAATAGGCTGTCCAGTTGAAGAAACTAAGCATCCTTGTCCAATACCATTACCATCCAAAAGTAAAAGTAATTGTGCTACATCACCTTTGAATGCTGCAACTTCAGCAGGCTTTTTCTCTCCTGTATTTGTTTCAATATAACATAAATCGCCAATTTTTAAACCTGGAAGCTTAACTTCTACGGTCAAACCCAACAGTTTTGATACTGTACCTTTATATTGATACAAATCGACTTTATCAAGAACTTCACGAGTTTTTTCTTTTAAATTATCAAGTTTTGTTTGGTCAATTTCGTCTAACATAAGATAATTGTATCACATTTTTAAGAAAATGCCTAAATATCTTAATATTTTGGTAAAAAAATATGTTTACGATATAATTAAAAACATAAAGAAAAGAAATGTAGAAAACGGGCTGAAAGACGTAGCCCAGAAAAGAAGGAAAAATGGTAGATTCAAAGAAAACGCAGTTAGAAATTGGCGGAAAAGTTGTTGAAATCGAAACAGGCAAATACGCTAACTCTGCAACATCATCAGTTACAGTTAGATGTGGAGATACAATGGTATTCGTTCACTGCTGTGTTAGCAAAGAACCTCGTGTAGGTATTGACTTTTTCCCATTATTAATCGATTATGAGGAAAGAATGTCATCAATTGGTCGTATCCCAGGTGGTTACAACCGTTCAGAAGGTAAGGCTAGTGATAAGGCTATCTTAATTTCAAGACTAATCGATAGACCTATTAGACCTTTGTTCCCAAAAGGATACAGAAATGATATTCAAATTGTTGGTCAATTATTCAGTTATGACCAAGTAAATCAACCTGATACATTGACTATGTTAGGTGCTTCTTATGCATTAATGTTATCAGGAGCTCCATTTGAAGGCCCTATCGGTGCTGTAAGAGTTGGTAGAGATGAAAATGGTAACTTTATTGCAAATCCTACACACCAAGAAGCTGATAAATCAGATTTGGACATTGTTGTTGCCGGTACTCATGACTCTGTAATAATGGTTGAAGCTGGTTGTAAATTCGTTACAGAAGAAGATATTATGAATGCTGTTGAATTTGCTCAAGGCGAAATTAGAAAACAATGTGAAAATCAAGTTGCATTTGCTCAAGAATGCGGTGTTGTAAAACAAGAATTTGTAAATCCTTATGATACAACTGAATTGAAAAATATTATTCAAGAAGTTGCTGGTGACATGATTCACGATGCGTACCACCACTTTGATAGAGAATATAGACAAAATAAATTAGAAGAAGCTAAAAAGTTAGTTAAAGAAAGAGTTGAAGCTCTTCCTGAAGATGATGCTATTCACGCAATGATAGAAGAAACTGGCATTGACTTTGTTGCAGAAGAATTTAAAGCTGCAGAAAAGAAAGTTATGCGTAAAATGATTCTTGAAGAACACGTTAGAGCAGATGGAAGAAAACCAAATGAAGTTCGTCCTATTTGGTGCGAAGTTGGTGTAATTCCTAGAGCTCATGGTTCTGCAGTATTTACTAGAGGTCAAACACAAATTCTTTCAGTTGCAACTCTAGCTGGTCCTGCAATGAAACAAGAGTTGGATGGTGTTGATCCACAAACTGAAAAAACTTACATGCATAAATATATCTTCCCTGGATTTTCAGTTGGTGAAGTAAAACCATTAAGAGGCCCTGGTAGACGTGAGGTTGGTCATGGTGCATTGGCTGAAAGAGCTAATATTCCGGCTTTACCATCTCAAGAAGAATTTGGTTATACTATTCGTGTGACTTCTGATGTATTAGAATCAAATGGTTCTACATCAATGGGTTCAACTTGTGCCTCATCAATGGCATTGATGAATGCAGGTGTTCCTGTAAAATGCATGATTGGTGGTGTTGCAATGGGTATGATTAAAGAAGATGGTTATGAACCTGTTGTACTAACTGATATTCAAGGTATTGAAGACTTCTTAGGTGATATGGACTTCAAAGTTACTGGTAACGATGATGGTATCACAGCTCTTCAAATGGATATGAAAGCAAAAGGTATTCCGAATGAAACACTAAGAAAGGCTTTATATCAAGCAAAAGAAGGTAGATTACACATCTTAGGTAAAATGAGAGAAGTAATTACTGAACCTGCTAAGGAATTATCTCCTTATGCTCCAAGCATTACAACATTAACTATTCCAACTGAAGATATCGGAACAGTTATTGGACCTGGTGGTAAACAAATCCGTTCAATCATTGATGCTTCTGGTGCTGAAATTGATATTCAAGATTCAGGTCTTGTAACTATTACTTCAAATGACCAAGAAGGTGCTAAAATCGCTATTAATATGATTAAACAATTAACATTCAAACCTGAAGTTGGTATGGTTATGAAGGGTAAAGTTGTTAGAATTATTCCTATCGGTGCTTTCGTTGAATTAGGCGGCGGTAAAGATGGTATGGTTCACATTTCTCAAATCTGCAAAGAAAGAATTGAAACAATTGAACCTCATGTAAATGTTGGTGATGAAGTTGTTGTTAAAATCATTAAAATAGATGATAAAGGCAGAGTAAACTTAACAATCAAAGGCGTTACAGACGAAGAAAAAGCTTCTGTTCAATAGTGTTTGATAGTTAAATAAATATTGAGTGGCTGGGATAAAATCTCAGCCACTTTTATTATACTGAATTAATAAAAATAGCAAAAAAAAACCACTTATGATTAAAGTGGTTTTGGAATTTTTTTTGTAATTCCTCGTGTAGAAGGTTAGTGTGGTAGGTTAGTGTAGTGTGTTTAAAACGTAACTAGATAAACTAGTTAAATCTCTCGCATGTATATAAAGTATTTTCATGATATCGAATTTCAAAAATACAATTTTTTGTTACAAATCTTAACTTTATCATAAAAGCCAATCATATATTGATTTTGTCAAATATTTAATCTGTGGTATAATGAGGAAAATGAGGTAAATAGAGGTTATTTTATGTCAATAAGAAAAGTTTTAAGATTTGGTGATCCAATTTTGAGAGAAAAATCAAAAGAAGTTCATAAAGTTTCTAAAAAAATTCAAGATTTGGTTACTGATTTATTAGAAACAATGTATGCTAAAAATGGTGTAGGACTTGCAGCACCACAAATTGGTGAAAGCTATAGAGTTTTTGTAATTGATGTTTCAGGTCCAAATGAACCGTTAAATCCTATTGTTTTTATTAACCCTAAAATTATTAAAAAATCAGGTGCTACAATCAGTAGAGAAGGGTGTTTAAGCTTTCCGGAAGCATTTACAGATGTTAAACGTTATGCAAATGTTATGATAAAAGCAATGGATAGAAAAGGTCGTTCTTTTGTTCTAGAGGCAAAGGATGGAACATTATTAGCAAGAGCAATTCAACATGAATTTGATCATTTGGATGGTATTTTATTTGTTGATCATTCAATTAATCGTTTCGAAACAGAAGAAGTTTTGGCAAAATATGATTTTGATAATTTAGAAGTAGACAAATTGATTGATGAGCCAGAACTCACTGCAGAAATTGAAAAATTGCTCGAAGAAACAGATTTAGAACCAGATGAAGATGAAGATTACGAGATTGAAGATGACAAATAAGATTAAAGTTATATTTTTTGGAACGCCAAAAATTGCTCAAAAATCGTTGGAATACCTAATTAATTCTGATAAAATTGATGTTTTGGCGGTTGTTACGCAACCGGACAAACCAGCTGGTCGAGGACATAAATTAACTATGTCACCAATTAAACAATGTGCATTAGAACATAATTTGCCAGTTTTTCAACCAAAATCAATTAGAAAAGAAATAGATATTCAAGAAGAATTGAAAAAACTTGAGCCAGATTTCTTTGTAACTTTTGCTTTTGGACAAATTTTGTCACAAGAAGTTTTAGATATTCCAAAACAGCAAACGATAAATTTGCATGCGTCATTGTTACCTCGTTACAGGGGTGCAAATCCTTTACAACGTGCAATCATTAATGGTGATAAGCAAACAGGTATTTGTACAATGATAACTGAATTAGGTTTGGACTGTGGAGATGTCTGTATACGTGAAAATATTGAGATTACTGACACTTTAAATTGTGTTCAATTGTTTGATATTGTAAGTGAAAAATCTCCAAAAATGCTTGAAGAAACACTTGTTGGATTAGTAGAAAAATCTATTACACCAGAAAAACAGTGCGAAGAGGGTGTTTGTATGGCGAATAAACTTACAAAAGAAGAATGTAAAATTGATTGGAATAATTCAGCACAAAGTATTCATAACTTGGTAAGAGGTATTTATCAATGTCCAAGTGCATATTTTATGCTTAATGATAAAATTATAAAAGTCCTAGAAACTCGTGTAGAATCTGGAAAAGGTAAGGCTGGAGATTTTATTAACGTAACAAAAGAAGGTGTTGAGGTTGCTTGTGGAGAAGGAAGCCTTTTATTGATAAAGGTTAAGCCAGAAGGTAAAGGCGAAATGCCCGCAAGAGATTGGTATAACGGAGTGAAAAATGCAATCAAAAGGAATTAGAGGTGCAATTACAGTAGAAGCTAATACTGAAGAAGCAATTAAGGATGCAACTTTAGAGCTTTTAAAAGAACTTGTTGAAAAAAATAAAATTGAAGAAGCAAGCATTTCGCATGTGTTTTTTACCTTGACAAAAGACTTGAATGTTGCTTTTCCAGCAAAATTTGCAAGATTAGATTTTGGCTGGTCGCAAACTGCAATGATGTGTCATCATGAGTTGGATGTTCCTAATTCTTTGTCAATGTGTCTAAGAGTCTTGATAGTCGTAAATTGTGGCGATGAATTTGAACCGGAATTTGTATATTTGAAAGGTGCTAAAAAGCTTAGAGGTTAAAAATGATTTATTTCGATAATTTAACGTTAAAAGCTTTTATACATGAGAATATTGACTTTTTTATTGATGCAAGATTTCAAAAAATTCAGCAACCAACTAGACGAGATTTTGTTTTTACCTTGAGAAATAGGGGTGAAACTAGAAAATTTTATGTAAATATTACTCCAAATATGCACCACGTTTGCTTTACGGATAAAGAAAACGAACAAAAAAGGTATATAGAAATCCCTCAAAAACCTCCAATGTTTTGTATGTTGTTGAGAAAATATTTAGAAAATGCAAAAATTTGTAAGGTTAATCAGCCACACTACGAGCGTATTTTAGAAATATATGTGGAAGCATATAATGAGTTGTCAGAAAAAATTAAACTTTGTTTAGCTATTGAATTGATGGGTAAACACTCGAACATAGCTCTTTATAATGTTGAAAATGGCATGATTTATGGCTGTGCACACAATGTTGGTGCTGAAAAAAGTCGAGATAGAGAGATGAGAGGAAATGTTCCTTATGTTTATCCTCCAAAGCAAAAAAAACGAGATTTTTTAAATTATTTTGGACAAATTAGCTATAATACTCTTGCTGATGATTTTTTAGGATTTTCAAAACCTTTTGCTCAAATGTGTAAAGGACTTGATGCAGAAACCATTAAAGATTATTTAGAATTGAAAAATCTTTCACCTGTTATTAGTGAAGATTATAAAACGTACTCATTATTTAGTACATTATTAGTGGGTCAATCTCAAAAAAATGTGAATTCTATGATTGACAATTATTTTGCGTATCATCAAAACTTAGAAATATTGACTCATTTAAAATTAAAATTGTCTTTAATTATAAAAACTAGATTGAAAAAAGCAAAAAATTCTTTGGAAAAAATCCAAAGACAGCTTCAAAAAGAAGAAAATTCTGACAAATATAGAAAATTTGGTGATTTAATTATGGCAAATTTGTACAATTTAAAAGATTATGAGTCTAGCTGTGAAGTTTTTGATTGGGAAAATAACGTTAATATAAAAATTGATTTGGATGAAACGAAAACGCTGAAAGATAATGCGAATAGATATTTTAAGCTATACAACAAGTCAAAACGTTCTGTTGAAAAATTGCAAGAATTGAGTCAAGATCTTGAAAATGAAATTGGTTATTGTACTCAAACGCTTTATACAATTGATGTTGCAGATAGTAATGAAATTTTAAAAGAAATAAAAGAGGAAGTTTTAAAAGAGGAAACACCTAAAAAAACAAAAGTTAGTAGTATAGAAACGAAGGTTTTGCAAGGGTTTACAGTTTATATTGGTAAAAATAATAAACAGAATGATTATATAATTTCAAAATTGGCAAAAGATGAAGATATGTGGTTTCATTCACATAATTGTTCAGGTTCACATGTATTGTTGAAATTACCAAATGGGGAAGAACCAGATGATGAGTTGATTTTTGAATGTGCAAAGTTGGCTAAAAACAATTCTCAGGGTGCAAATTCTAGTAAAATTTCAATAATATACACAAGGGCAAAAAACCTAAGAAAGCCACCTGCAGCTAATTTAGGCTATGTTACTTACAAAAATGAAAAAGAAATTATAATTGATTAGAGTTTCATTTTTTCTAGTTTTTTGTGGCAGTCTGTCCCACCGGTTTTAATTAATCCATATTTGTCTGCAAGTTTTTCAGCAGTTTTTCGTGAGTGAAATTTTACAACACCACGAAGTCTATTGTATGGGTAATAGGTTTCAATTCCATCTAGTCCAAGTGAGATTAATTTTTTTACAAATCTGTCCATGCTAATACACCAATAACAAGCAGGATGAGCTAAAACAGCAATACCGCCAGCTTCGTGAATTGCAGAGATTAAATCTTTGACATTTCTTTTAGAAAATAATCTTAAAAAATCAGCTTCTGTTTCTTTTTTTGTTTGTGCCAAGAAAGGTTTTAAAGCTTCACAATTTATGTCAACACCATAAGCTAAAAGGTGAAAAAATACTGTGCCAAGCCAACAATCAAATTCGATACCAGAGATTACGAATGTTTCGTCCTGTAGGTTAATTTCTTTGTATGCGTTAAACGTGTTGTGATCTGTTATTGAAATATATTTGAAATGCAGTTTCTTAGCTTGTTCCAAAATTTCCTTTACAGAAGAAGTTCCGTCTGAGCATGTTGTGTGAATATGTAAATTTACGTCTTCACAGAAAGATTTTCTGTCAAAAGAATTGATTAATTCTTTGCAATTCATGATTTTAATTTCTCCGAATTTGTAATAAAATGATTATACAATAAATTTACAAGGTGGGCTATATGTCAATTGAGAACAAATCAACATTTGAAATATTTTTGGAAGCTATAGGCATTTATGCAAAACATTTTCCAACATTTTTTAAATATATGTCATTTCCTGTTTTAGGACAATTTGTAGGAATTATATTATCGTTTGTATTGTCGTTGGGCTTTGCTTTTACAGCACCTACCTTTATAAATGATGCAGGTGTAATTTTTACGATTACTTTATTATTAACAATTCCAGGTATAGTAATTTTTGTAAAAGCATTTTGGGGATATTTGGTGGCTTATGTTTCTGTAAGCTCAATGACAGAAAATACTTTAAAATCTGGAAAAATATATGATATTAAAGCACATGACAAAGTTGTAACTTCGAGAATTTCTCAATTTATAGTATTGTGGTTGCTTTTTGGGCTATTTACTTTTGTCGCAATTTTGCCTCCAATGTGGGTTTTTGCGGGAATAATATTTATTTTTATTGTGTTAGTGTTTCAAGTATTTACATTTGAAAAGAATTTGAGTCCATTTGAATGCTTCAAAAAAAGTTTTAATCTTATAAAAACTGAATTTTGGGCAACAATAGGTTTGTTAATTTTAATTGGACTATTTAGTTATTGGTTATTACCAAAAATTGTGGAAATAGTGTGTTCAGTTATTCAATTGATTGCATTTATTGCAATGTTGTTGGATCCGGTAATTATGAATTTACCAATTAATGAATGGAATATGGTTTTGTCTGCACTAAATATTCCTTATTTGATAAGTTCGTTAGCAATTGCAAAATTTTTAACAACAACTTGTATTTCTACACTAGTAATCGGTTACACATTACCTTTGAGAACAATTACATGGACATTATGGTATAAAAAACTTGCGATTACTGAAATAAAAAAGAATTCAAAAAAGAAAAAGAAGGCTGAATAGTAATGTTCAAATGTAAGAATTGTAATAATATTGATAAATTTGAGCTAATGTTTTCACAAGATTATCAGGGAAATAGAGTATATTCACAAAACTATAATTCAAAACATCAAATTGAAATCAGCGTTGATGGTTATACTTTTGTTCCAACACTAGACTTTATGAATGAACATGCAGTATGCAAGTTTTGTGGACAAATTTTTTCTTGGGAATATGAACAGAAAGGTTATAATTATGAGAAATGATGGTAGAAAAAATAATGAATTAAGAGCAGTTAAATTTACAAAGGATTTTACAAAAAATGCTTTAGGTTCAGTGTTAGTAGAGTTTGGTGATACCAAAGTTATTACGACAGCCTCAGTTGATATGAAACAACCAAAGTGGATGGACAAAGATTCTACAAAAGGTTGGGTAACCGCTGAGTATTCATTATTGCCGTCATCAACATCAACAAGATGTGATAGAGAAAGAAATAAAATTTCTGGTCGTACTCAAGAAATTCAACGTTTAATTGGTAGAAGTTTGAGAGCATGCGTTGATTTGGAAAAACTACCAAAAATGACTATAACAATTGATGCTGATGTAATTCAAGCTGACGGTGGTACGAGAACTGCAAGTATTTGCGGAGGTTTTATGGCATTAAAAATTGCTATAGAAAAATTGATGGCACAAGGTCTTTTAGAGGAAAACCCTATAACTGATGAAATTGCAGCTATTTCTGTAGGTATTATTGATGGTGAAGTTAGATTAGATTTGTGCTATGAAGAAGATTCAAGAGCCCAAGTCGATTCAAATGTTGTTATGACAAAAAGTGGAAAAATTATTGAATTTCAAACAACTGCTGAAGGTGAGCCTTATGAACAAGATCAGTTGATGGAATTATTTAATATGGCAAAATCAGGAATAGATACAATTATTTCATTGTATAAATAGCTTTTCACAACATGTTATATATTTGAAAAATTATAAAATATTTTTAAAAATTTGATTTGCAGTTTAGTTATAGTCGCTTACTAGACACAAGTCTTTTCTATGTTTTTTGCCGTCAAATTTTATCAAATCAATTTCATTGTATAAATTTTCAACTGCCCTAGATATTGTTTTTGCTGTTTTTGTTACCAAAAGTGTTCTATCTCCGACTGTTTCATATTCCAAATATTTATTTTTTACAGTATTAAAATGTGCTACTTTTGTTGTTTCATCTAAATCTTCGAGTCCAGAAATTATTGAACCGCTAACTCTGCCCGATGATAATACTGCTGATACTGCAAAATCTTCGGACATGTCAATATATTGGTAGTCATCAGCAAATGAACCCATTGCACATGCTTGCATTAGATAAAATAAATTTTCGTTCATAAGTGACAATACTGTTTGGCAGTCGTGTTCTTGAAGTGCGGTGCTGTATTCTAGTGCAACTACATCATTTTCAGGTGTTAAAACTGCATCAATACCTAATATTCCTACATAAGGAGTTCCGTTTTGTGCAAGATTATCCAATGTTGGGAATATGAATTCATTCATCATATATCGTTCAATCTCTTGTGATATTTTGTAATCAGGTGCATAACAGCCCATACCAGAAGTTAATAATCCGCCATCACCGTCTAACGTGAATTTATAATTCGCAACTGTTGATAGAGGCAAAGCATTGTAACCATCTGTTATTACATAAAACGAAAATTCATGACCATAAATGTAGTCTTCTATAATAACCTTTTGTTCTCCTCGTAAAAAAGATTCTTCGATAAAAGATTTTGCAATTGAATATGATTTGCAAACAAGAGTTCCATTTATAACTCTATGTTCATCTGTTTTTACAACTATTGGCATTTGTGTGTTTCTAGCATAATCCAGTGCCAAATTACTTTTTTCGAATATACCAAATTTTGCTGTTGGAATTCTTAATTTATACAAGAATTTTTTACCAAATGACTTACAAGTACTTATTTCTGCACTCTTTGCTGTTGGTCCAAAAACAAGCTGGTTGTTATCGGCAAAAAATCCTGCAATATCTGCTTTTATTGCTTTTTCACTAAGCACAACTGTTAAATCTACATTGTTTGTCAATGCAAATTCCAACAATTCTATTGGTGAATCTTCTCTTATATCTACGCATGTGCAAAACTCTTTCATTGCATCATTGCCTGATGCAACAAAAACTTGTTCTATGCAATCAAGTTCTGATAATTTTTTTGCAAATGCATATTCTTTTGCACAATTTCCAATAATTAATACATTTTTACGATTTATTTTTTTCATAAAACGATTATACTACATAAATAAAAGGATATATATTAAGATATATTAAGATTTTTGTAATTCTTACGATAAAAATAATGACTTTTAAAAAATTATCATTAATATCTACTTGTGAGAGAGAGAAAGATTCCTGAGAGAGGGCTACATAATGGCAAATACAAATAGCATAGTAAGTTTATTCAGTAAAGTTTTATCACCAGCAGCTCAACAACATAATCAACCTGCAAATGTTCCTAGTGTTCAACGTGTTGATTCAAATCCGTTCAATCCAAATCCTTTTGTTACAAAAACAATTGATATGGATTCTTATGCAAAAAATAAACCTGTAAAAGGCGGTTATTTTGCTGGTTATTATAACGGTAAACCAAATATTGTTGGTCAACGTTTGTTTGTTGAAGTCTAGTTTTATATAGGTAAGGTAAAAATTGAAGAGAGCACACTAATTAACTTGATTAGTGTGTTCTCCTTTTAGACTGTTTTTTATTGAATTAAACGTTATTTTTAAAATTCTTTCAATTGAATCCTTCGTTTCGTAAGCAATATGTGGTGTTATGATTACGTTGTCAAGTTGTGAGAGTTGTCTTAATAGTAGTGCTTTAAGGATACATTCTTTGTTTATATATTCCATTTTTTCAAAAATGTTACCCATTGAGAAGGTTAACTCTTCGCATTCTATTACATCTAACCCTGCACCTGCAATAATTTTGTTTGTTAGTGCGTTATATAAGTCTTCTGTTTTTACAAGCTCTCCTCTAGATGTATTTATCAAAATAGCATTAGGTTTCATTATTGAAAATTCTCGTTTTGTTATAAAATTCCTTGTAAATTCATTTAATGGTGCATGTAAGCTTATAATGTCAGATTGCTCAATTAATTCGTCTTTTGTTGTGTATTTTATTCCATAATCTGTAACTAATTTTTGATTTTCTTTAACATCAAAAGCAAGAATTTTCATATTAAAACTTTTGGCTACATTGCACATTCCTGCACCAATTGCACCAGTACCAACTATGCCTAGCGTTAATTCATTTAGTTCCCTGCCTAGATAGTGGTTACTTTCATATTTAAGGTTTTTTATATCTTTGTTTGCAGTTATAATTTTTCTAAGCAAAGTCAATATTAGTCCAAATGCGTATTGTACAACAGAATAAGATCCATAATTATCAACATTAAACACTTTTATGTTCCTATGGCAACAATCTTTTATGTTTATATGATCGTAACCTGTTGAACGAGTTGTTAGAATGTGCAAATTTTTAAATTGACTCAATACTTTTTCGTTTATACTAGAAGTTATGAAAACACTTATAATAACTGCATCATCTTTATCTGCTTGAGGTAAATTCTCTACAGTAACTTCGTTTAGACTTGTTTCATAAAAAATTATCTCAAAATCTTCAAATTTGTTTTTTTTGAAAAATTCTTTTTCTGCATCTTTATAGTCAAAAAGTAACATTTTTAAACTCATAAAATTCACCTTTTGGCTAAATTATTTGCCAATTTATTCATTTTGAGTATTCGACAATAGTTTAATTTTTTAACAGCAAATATTCATCAGTAGTGCAATGTAAAAAAACTTTTAAAGTTGTAAATTGAAAATAAATGAAAGGAGATTGTATGTCAAACCACTTAATTGAAAGAAAACCAGAGCTTTATTTTGATAGTATTCATAATGAGTTGAATAACTTTT
>JBJFBU010000066.1:0-3600 GCA_051888595.1 Candidatus Gastranaerophilaceae bacterium
AAGATTTAAAAATAAATTTTATAATTTCCTTATTTCCTTCCCTATAAAAAATTTTTCAGCCACCATTTGGTGGCTTTTTTTTGAATTAGGATAAATGTATAAATAAAAATAAGCAAAAAAAAAACACTCAGTGTTGAGTGTGTGTTTTCTGCATCCTAATGGTCTCTTTTTAGTGTTTATTATTTAGGAGTTTATATGTTTTAGGGTAAATGTTGTACTTATTTAGTGTTTCGACTACACTTTTAAAGCACAAGATTATTATTACATAGAATAAGTTTTATGTCAACAATTTGGTTTTATTTATTTTTATCAACATGTGAAGATTAGCATTATTAGTGTCGATTATACACTTTACAAAAGTTAATATTCCTATTTTTAAAATTATATTTCACGTTTGCACTATATTTTATAACTGCTATAATAATCTTATGAAGATATTAGGTATAGATCCTGGGATGGCAATTGTTGGTTATAGTATCGTTGATTTTGACGGTAACAACTTAAATTTACTTTCTTCAGGTTCAATACAAACTCAAAAAGGGTTAGCAGACTCTAAAAGACTTTATGAAATTTTTCAAGACATGTCAGAAATTATTGAAAATTTCAACCCAGATATTGCTTCAATGGAAAAACTTTTTTACTTCCGCAACCAAACAACAATTATGCCTGTTGCTCAAGCTCGTGGCGTAATCCTTATGACACTTGAAAAATATGGGGTCAAAACATACGAATACACTCCAATGGAAGTTAAGCAAGTTCTAACCGGTTTTGGCAGAGCTAGTAAAAAGGAAGTTGAAAAAATGGTAAAAATAGCTTTACAGCGTGATGACTTACCAAAATTAGATGATACAATAGATTCAATTGCAATTGCTATTTGTCACACTAGAAATTGCAGAGATTTAGTTAAAATATAGAGGATAAATTATGATTAACGAATTATTACTAAAACAAGTTGCTATTTTAAGTGCCATTGCTGGTGCAGGTTTAGGTCTGCTATCACTTATTCCATTTATAAACATATTCTCGATAACAATACTAGTTATTTGTTTAGCGGCTGGTATTTTAGTTTATATGAAAAGAGAAAATTTAATTGGAATTTTTGATATGAGGGAAGGTGCTATACTTGGCAGTGTTGTTGGTTTCGTATCATTCATTGGTGCTTCTGTTGTATACATTCCAATTAACCTTGTTCTTGGTTTAATTCCAATACCGTTATTACAATCACACTTCTTTTTTAAGTATTTCTTTAACAGCTTTGGAAGTTTTGTCGTTTTAGTAATGTTAATTTTCTTTGTCGCTTTACTTAGTGCACTTATGAATGCATTCGCTGGACTTGCAACATCTTATGTATACGAGTTATTAACAGGTTTAAAAAAAGAAAGTAACGACAGCGTAGATTTTGAAATTAAATAAAATTCAAGAAAGGTAAAATATGGCTTTTGAATCAAAAATAAAAACAATTGAGTGGGTAAACGGTTTCTCTAGAATGATTGACCAAACTATTTTACCTTATGAATTAAAATATGTCGATGTTAAAATTGGGCAAGAAATGTATGATGCAATCAAAAATATGATTGTAAGAGGAGCACCTGCCATTGGCATTGCGGGGGCACATGGAGTTGTTCTTTATGCTCAAGAATTAGCAAAAGAAAATTTATCTTTGGCTGGTTTTAAAACAAAATTACTAGAAAAAGCAGATTATATTGCATCTTCTAGACCAACCGCAGTAAATCTTATGTGGGCAGTAAAAAAGCAAAAAGAAATTATTAACAATACAGATACAAATGTTGAAGATTTAGTAAAAGAACTAACAAAAAATGCCGTAAAACTTGAAAATGAAGATATCGAAATAAACAAAAAAATGGGTGATTTTGGTGCTGAAGTTGTTCCAAAAGGTGCTACCATACTAACTCACTGCAACGCAGGAGCTTTAGCTACAGTCGCTTATGGCACAGCTTTGGGTGTAGTTCGTTCAGCTTATGCAAAAGATCCTACTGTAAAAGTTTTTGCAGACGAAACTAGACCTCGCCAACAAGGTGCAAGACTTACAACTTTTGAGCTTGCAATGGACGGAATTCCTGTAACACTTATTACAGATGGAATGTGCTCATATTTTATGAACAAAGGAATGATAGATATGGTTTGTGTTGGTGCCGATAGAATTGCTTCAAATGGTGATACCGCAAACAAAATTGGAACTTATACTGTCGCTATTTCTGCAAAATACCACAATATACCATTCTACATTGCAGCTCCACTTTCTACGATAGACATTAACATCAAATCGGGCAAGGATATTCCTATTGAAGAACGTTCACACGAAGAAGTTACTCACATAAATGGTAAAATAATTTGTTCTGACAAGGTTAATGTTATTAATCCTGCGTTTGACGTAACTCCAAATGAATTGATTTCTGGCATAATAACAGAAGTTGGAATTTTAAGAGCACCTTATGAAGAATCTATTAAAAAGGCTTTTGCAGAATATCACAAAAAATTATAAAAATTTAACAAAAAACATGTTATAAATCATGGAACTCTGGGAATATATATAAAGTAATGACTTTTGGAGTATCTACATGAATGTTGCAGAAATAGCAGAATTAAGTTTGTTTCCTGCAAAAATCGAAGCAATTAAAGCTACGTTAGAAATAGCTCAAGAAGTCGAAAATGCCATAGTAGCAGCAGAAGAATCAGGTGTTATAGAAGATACGGCTGAAATTAGCGATATCGCTCAAAAACTCTTTTCCTTAGAAGTTTAAATTTTTGTAGACAGCTTTATCGTTTGCAACTAAATACTTGGGGATGTAATTAACCCCAAGGTCTTCTGCTATGTGTTTTATTGCCATTGAGCCTGATATTATAAAAATCTTAGTTTTATAATACTGCTTTAATAACTTTATTTGTGCTACAAGCCATTCTCCTGCAAATTTTGGAGCAAAATCAGATTCCATAGACAAATCCGTAATGATTATATCATAAGGATTATCAACATAGTTATATACCCAGTCATAACCTTCTTTTGCAGTGTAGGCTCTATCTATCTCAATATCTTCACCATAAACTTCATATAAGTTTTTACAATGAAAATCATTCCAGCTTTGTGAATCGTCGACAACAAGAATATGCATAATTAAGTCAACCTCAACACTTCATAAATATTCATTTTCTTTTCTTTTCCTCTGATTTTAACTTCGGAAATCTTAATTACGTCAGCAATACCTCTTACATATTGATAAGTATTAGAACTAATTAAAAATTGTGTTTTGTACACTTTATTATAACTTTCAATTCTGCTGGCTAAGTTTACCATATCTCCAATTACAGTGTATTCTAAACGTTTTTCTGAACCAATGTTTCCAACAAAAGCTTCTCCAGTATTTATACCTACACCAATTTCAATTTTTGGTTTACCTTCTTGCAACCATTTTTTTTGTAATTCTTGAACTTTTTTTAGCATTGTATCTGCACATTTTACAGCATTTACAGCGTGATCTTTATCTTGGATAGGTTCACCAAAAATTGCCATAACCGCATCTCCAATAAATTTATTTATTACACCATTATAACTTGTAATTATCGGTTCTAGTGCCGTAAAAT
>JBJFBU010000067.1:0-15335 GCA_051888595.1 Candidatus Gastranaerophilaceae bacterium
GGAAACACAATTTTGTTAAGCCAAAATTCTGCATTAAACCATTCAGTTTCAAACTATGTGTCAATGTGGGCTTGACAAACTACTTTATGTAACTTGATAACTTCTTTTTTATAATAATAAGCTCATCTCGAGTTAAATACTTTGCAATTCTCGAGAATTCGTACATGACATCTTCGTCATTGTACATTCCGCACTCTACTTTTTTAATCCATTCGTTTACTTCTTTTGTAATCATAATCTAAATCTTATCATAAACCTTGATTATATGCCATCCAAATTGTGTTTTTACAGGTTGAGAAATTGCACCAACAGACAAACTAAAAGCAACATCTTCAAAAGGTTTAACCATTGCACCTCTTGTAAAATAACCTAAATCACCACCTAATTTACCTGACGGACATTTTGAAAAATTTTTTGCTAAAGATTCAAATGTTTCACCTCCATTCAATCTTTTTAGCAGTGTATCTGCTTCTAATTTTGTATCAACTAATATGTGACTTGCTTTTACTTTTGTATATTGTTCTACAGGTGCATCTTCAAAACTAATAGTCTTTGTCATTAAATCTTTTTGAAGAATATCTTGTGCATAAATTTCGTTTGCACAACCAACAATAAGTAAAAATACAAAAAATATGTTTATAAAAATTTTCATAAAAACCTACTTTCCTAGTATCAATCATATAATAAAAACAAAGCAATTTACAATTAGCATAACGGGGATAGTTTTTATTATATTTCACATATAATCTAAAAGCTGTTACAAGTAAGAAATAAGATTTTTTGCAATAAAAAAGACCATCCATTGGATGATCTTTTTAAATGGCGGGGTTGATGATGCAAGGTTCGAACTTTTTAAGAAATATTACGAACACTTGAATGATCCCCCAGTTGCCCGAAAGATATGTAATCTCATATCTTCACTCAAAATGGTAGCATAAATTCTCGTGCTTAACAATACTCCTATGGATTTTTTCTATAGATTACAGGGGTTCAAAGAATATTCATAAAGATGTTCCTTAACCACTTATTTATGATAAAATGACGTTGAAAGGAGTAATTAAAATGGATAAGAAAGAATATATTGCGAATCAATTAAAAAGAACTTTTAATAAAAAATACGAAAACTATTGTATAACTAGAATTTATCATCTATTGAAGAGGAATGATGTTCAAATTATCACACAGCAAATGTTTAAAAGAAAAGAAGATGGCAAAATAGCATTAGCTGATTTGTATTTTCCGCAAATTAACTTATCCATAGAAATAGATGAACCCCACCATTTTTCACAAAAAGAAGCCGATAAAACAAGGACAAGGGAAGTTCTTGAACGAAAGAAACTGATAGACGAGAAACTCATTGCTCTCGGTGAGGTTGTGTACTATGAGTTAGAAGAGTTGAGAATTGATGTGTCTAAAAACATAGAGGATATAAACTCACAGATTGATAATATAATAACACTCATTAACAAAAGAATTTCAGAATTAGGTGATAAATTTAAGCCTTGGGATTGTTGTGATAAATCACCTGAAGATTATATTAAACTTGGAAAAATAGAATGTAGAGATAATGTTAGTTTAAGAACAATACAGGAAGTATCAGATTTGTTTAATAAAGGATACAGAGGCACACAAAAATGTTATTTCAGAACAAATGCTGCTGAAGAACATGTTTGGTGTCCTAAACTAAAATTAGAAGATACTGATTTTAAAGGCAACAGATACCAAAATGAAATAAGTCTTGATGGAAAATTTATTTACGAAACGGAAGAAAACAATGATGAATTTTACACTTACGATAGAAAAAATGAAGTAAGAATTGTTTTTCCTAAATATAGGGATGAAACAGGTTCTTGGAGATATAAGTTTAAAGGTATATATACTTTCAATAGAGAACTTTCAGATAAAACAAAGAAAGCTGTATGGGAAAAAGTAGGAGAATCTATTGATTTAAAACAGTATTTTCAGTAATTTCATCAGATATAGTTCTTTATTTTTTATAAAAATCTTTCTTTAAACGATAATCAGGTAAAGTACTGCGACTATAATCTGCAAAGGTTATTTGGTTAATACTCATAAATTTGGCTTGTTTATTAAAACCTTTTGCATCTGTTACCCATATTGCTTTATCAAGATTTGATTCGTATATTTCATTTACTTTAAAAGAAAATATTTGACCTTCATGTTGATAAGAAACAATTGCATACTGATATTTACTATTAGATTTTTCTTTCACTTCCTTATTAGTTGTTTTAGAATCACCTGCCATGCTACTAATAATAGCAGCAATTGCTAAAACTCCACACAAACAATAAAATAGTATCTTTAATATCCATTTGATTATACTTTTTATTAAAGTTACAAGCCCTACCCAAGCATTATTTATATTATTTGCTACCTGCATTGGAGATTGACATACGTAACAAAATAATATTATTAAAGGTATGTATGATAATAGTAATAACAACAAGCATATTTTTGTATCAAAATTGTTTTTTAATCCTGAATATTTATTTGCACTCTTTTCCGAGAAACATATTAAATGTAAATCTATTAAGTTCCATATAATAGAAATAAATGCACCAAAGCAACTAATAAACAATAAAAATTTAATTAAACCTTTTTTGTAGTCTTTTACATAAAAGTCAGTAAAACCTAAATACCCTAAAAAGAATGTAAGCAAAGCAACAGATTTTCTTGTAATATTTCTGTCTAACATTTTATCATCAGAATCTGCAAAATTGTTGTAGAGTATTTGAAACAGGTCACAGTACATCCATACTATAGATACAGGTAATCCTATGACTGATATTGATAACAACAGTTGAATTATTGCACTCTTGTTCTTACGAGTATAAAACCTATGCAAGCCATAACAACCACCAAACAAGCACAATAAAAGTGTTGTTACCCAAGACTTATCACTTGTTATATCTTTGTATACTTCTCTTAATTCGCTTAAAAAATTATCGTTTAACATAATATTCTTATATCATAAAAATATACGAAATGGGTAAAAGCATATAAGGTTTTTCAAGGTTCGAACCTTCTAAAACACAATTATCTATTAATTTTAAGACATAAATTACCAGTTTAAGGTACAATAAAATTAACAAAGTAAAAAGGGTGGAAATTGGCTTCCATTCTTCTAGTTTAGCCTATTTAATCTAAGAATATGTTTTTGTATGATGTTTTCTACCTTAGTTTGTCGTTCCGGATGATACTCTTCATAATATTCTACCATTGGTTTCATCATCATATTAAACAAACAAATTACATACAAAGCCATTCGTTTTTGTTCCATTTCTTTTGATTCTTCTTCGTCTCTGTGTAAGATTATTGTGTAATCCTCCATTTTAAAACTTATAGTTTCTTTGTTCATGGTTTTCCTCCTATTTTATAAGCATAATAAAATATCAAGAGGACTTACGAGGTTCGAACTTGTTAGAGCCCAATAATAATGACAAATTTAACCCAAAACACAATCTATAAAAGCAAAATGAACGCAATAAAAAAATCCCGTAATAGCGAGATTTTTGTTTAAATGGCGGGACTGACGAGGCTCGTCTTGGATTTCCTCCACGCTCGGAAAGTATCGCTTATGAACCTTCGGTTCAAGTCAGCTCAATTTCCTCGCTATCCGAATTTCGCTACGCTCAATACGTACGGAAATCCGCCGAACTCACAAAAGTGATTCTCCCCACTATCAATTCAGCCATTAAAAAAAGCCACACAAGGTGGCTTCTTTAAATGGCGGGACTGACGAGGCTCGAACTCGCGACCTTCTGCGTGACAGGCAGACACTCTAACCAGACTGAGCTACAATCCCATTTGTTCGTCTGTAAAATTATTATAGACGAACAATAAAAAAAAATCAACACTTTTTTAAATTTCTATAAATTTTATTGTTACATTCTTTATCTCTTTTATTTTTTTTATCATTTCTGTAGCTTTTAATGAATTTGGCACATCTATCAAAATTAATCCTGTATAGCTACATTCTTCCTCTTTATAATCATTTATCCCTAATCTAGTCCTAATCTCACAACCAAAATCAGTTAATACTGACTGTACCTCTTTTGACGTTTCTTTTCTATTCTCTATTTTTAACACAATTATTGTTGTCATAACGTCTACCCCTTTCTTTTTAATTAATGTACACATTATAACAAATACACAAAAAAATACCTACGACCTGTCCGTAGGTATTTTTGAGAATTTTTTTAATTCCTTCTCCTTAGGTAAGATGTCTAATCAATTTCGCCATCCATTGCTTGAAGCTGCTTCTTTTGATAATTGTGAATTACTGCTGATACCAAAAATTCATAAGATTTCTTGTTCTCAATTCCAGGAAATTCCTTACGAAGTTGTGCTCTGACCATTGCTTCAAGCTTATGAGTGCCAGATACTCTTGTTTGACTATCTGAAGTCAACATGTTTATATAATCAGCACTTGTTTTATCTTGACCTTGAATAAAGTTCAAAAACTGTGCTTTTTGATTTTCTTGTTGTTGCGATTGCTGTTGCTTTAAATTTCTGTTTTGCATTTTTGAAATCCTACCTTTATTATTAGTTGTATTTGCTTCCCTTTATTATGTCTTTATAAAGCATCCTAAAAAAAAAAATTTACTCTTTTTAAAAAGTTGTTTACATTTTGTAACAAAGTGCACAAACACAGTTATTTTAATAATTCTAGTCTTGAATTTTTGAAAAATCACATAATTTTTCAAATTTTTCTTTCAAGTTTGTTAGCATGGCTAATCTATTGTTTTTTACTGCAACATCTTCATCCATTACTAATACATTATCAAAAAATGCATTTATCGCAGGAACTGCTGATTTTAAGCTATTCAACAATGATTCAGCATCTAAATTTTTATTTATTTTTTCTATTGCATCATTTAGCATGCTCTCAGAATTATCTTTAAATAAATTTTTATCAACTTGTGCATGAACAGGTTCTTTCAAAATTCTCAAAACCCTGTTTGCACTTTCCAATAATTCTGGTGAATTCATGCCTGATACTACATTTACTCTTGTTACATAATCTGACAAGTTTGATAATGGATTTGTAGCAGCACATGCTTCTAGAACGTCTTTTTTGTATTGATCGTTCAAAAATATTATTAATCTTTGTGTAAAGAATTCTTGAACATCTTTTAAACAATCTTTCTTTACTGGCAACAATTCTAATGTTTTTTCAAACATTTTGTTTAAATCAATTTGTAAATTGTTAGCAATTACAGTTTTGATAATTCCCAAAGCCGCACGTCTTACGCCTAGTGGATCTGATGAACCAGTAGGTTTTTTACCATCAACAAACACAGCACAAATTGTATCTAATTTGTCTGCAATACCAACAACTTGACCTTCTATTGTTTTTGCAAGCTCACTATCTGCATTTAAAGGAAAATAGTGCTCTTTTATACCTTCTACAACTGCATTATCTTCTTTTGATAATCTCGCATAATCAGAACCAATATAACCTTGCAATTCTGTAAATTCAAAAACTAAACTTGTGCAAAGGTCTGCTTTGCATAATTGGGCAGTTCTTGTAATCGTTTCAGAAGTTTCTCCAAGCTCTTTTGCAATTTCTTTTGACAACTCAACGATACGTTGTGTTTTGTCATAAATTGTACCCATACCTTTTTGAAAAGTCATACCTTTCAATCCTTCAACATAATCAGCTAGAGGTTTTCTTGTGTCTTCATCAAAGAAAAATACTGCATCATCTAAGCGGGCCTTTATTACTCTCAAATTACCTGCTTTAATATTTTCAAATTCATCACCTACATAGTTTGTAATTGTGATAAATTTATTTGTCAATTTTCCATCTTTATACAACGCAAAATAACGTTGATGAACAGCCATTACGGTTACTGTAACTTCTTCTGGAATAGTTAAATATTTTTCATCAAATTCACATGTTACGGCAACTGGCCATTCACAAAGCTCTGTAACTTCCTCTAATAAATCATCTGAGTAACGACAAGTTGCACCTATTTTATCAGCTTCGGCTTTTGCTTGTCTTATTATTTCTTCTTTTCTTTCTTTTTGGTCAACAATAACATTTGCTGAACGTAATTTTTCAACGTATTCATCAGGATTGTTAATTTCAACAGTTTTGTTTTTAGAAAATCTATGACCTCTTGAAATTTTTCCTGATTTAACATCAATAATTTGAATTGGAACTTCTTTATCATCTAGGATTGAAACTATCCATCTAATTGGTCTTTGAAATTTTTCTTCAAAATTATCCCAACGCATAAAGTGAGAAGCTTGCATTTTCAAAATAAGAGATGGAATATTTTCTTTCAAAACTAAAGCTGTTTCTTTTCCTTTAATTTCTAATTTTGCGTGTAAATAATTATCTTGAAGATACGCATCTTCTGGCTTTAAATTATTTTTTTTCAAAAAGCCTTCGCCAGCTTTTGTCAAATTACCATTTTCGTCATAAGCAACATTTTTGATAGGTCCTCGAAGAACTTTTGTTTCATCTTGTTGTTTTTCTGGCAAGCCATCAATGATAACAGCTAAACGTCTTGGTGTTGCCAAAACATTTATATCTGAATAGTTTATACAATTATCTTTCAATAATTTTGAAAAACTGTTTTTTAACTGTTCAATTGCTGGATTAATAAATTTGTAAGGTAATTCTTCACAGCCAACTTCTAATAAATATTTACTCATTTTATTTATACCTCTGATGTTTCTTCACTTCTAAACTGCATTTCGTAAAGGTGTTTGTATTCGCCTTCTTCGATTTGCATTAATTCTTCATGCGTACCCAATTCTACAACTTCACCTTCATTTATTACAGCAATTCTATTTGCATTTTTAATTGTTGTAAATCTATGAGCGATTAATAGAACCGTTTTATCTTTTACCAAATTATCCAATGCTAATTGTACAATAGCCTCTGATTCATTATCTAAAGCAGAAGTAGCTTCATCTAGGATAATTATAGGTGCATTTTTAATCATTGCTCTTGCTATTGCAACTCTTTGTCTTTGACCTCCTGAAAGTGTTACACCTCTTTCTGTCAGTTCTGTATCGATACCATGTGGTAATTCGGCAATCATATCTTGCAAGTGAGCAGAATTTACAGCTCTCATCAATTCTTCTTCAGTTGCATTTGGATTACCAAGCAGAATGTTTTCTCTAATTGTACCTGAGAATAAGAAATTATCTTGGAACACCATTGCAACATTATTTCTCAAATCTTTTAAATTTATATCTCTAACATCTATATCATCAATTTTTATAGAACCAGATTTTATATCATAAAATCTTGGGATTAAGTTTGCCATAGTAGATTTTCCACCACCTGAATTACCAACAATAGCAATAGTTTCTCCCTTATGGATATCTAAATTAATATCTTTCAATACAGGAATACCTTCTCTATATTCAAAATAAACATCTTTAAAATGTATTCCATCTTTAATTTCTGGCATCGGAACAGCATTTTCTTTTTCCGTAATTTTCGGAGTGTAATCAAATAATTCAAATACACGACCTAAAGCAACAAATAAGTCTTGAATTGTTTGCAAAGAACGACCTAATGCTTTTACAGGTTTATACAATAACAACAAAGAAGTTACAAACGATGCAAAGCCCCCTGCTGTCATTTTACCAGTAAAGATTAGGTTTGTACCATAAGCCAATACAATTGCAATACCAACTGATGCAATTGTATACATCATTGGTGTCATCCACCCTGCTCTTTTTGTTAATGCAATGTTTACATCAAAAGAATCTTTTAAATTCTCTCTAAATTTATTAAGTTGTCTAGCTTGTAAGTTATAAGAAGATACAACTTTATTACCAGAATATGTTTCGTTCAAATTTGTTGTTATACTACCGCCGATAATAATATTTTTATTAGAAGTTTTCTTAATCCAATTTCTAATCAATGCAACCGGTAAGAATGCAATACATAAAACTAATACACCTATTACTGCCAATCTCCAAGAGCTATATAGCATAACTGCAACTAAACCAATAGCACCACAGAAGTTTGTAATGATATCTTTGATTTGGTCAATAATACCTCTTGAAGCTCTATCTGGGTCAGATACAAATCTTGAAATAATTATACCTGATGAATTTTCATCGTAAAATGTTGAATCCATATAGACAAGCTTTTGGAACAAATCCTCTTTTACGGCAATTGTAATTTTTTGACTTGTCCATTCTGTTAAATAGTTATTCAAATAATTCAAAAGACCTTGAAAAGCTGCAAATAAAACAATCGCATAAGGAATACAAAAGGCCACTAATTGGCAACTAATAGTAAAGCCCCAAAATAGTAAGTCTTTTTGTCCAATTACATAATCCATATAAGGCTTTAGTGCAAATGCTGTTACACCATCCAATAAACCAATTGGTGTTGCGACAATAAAGCCTAAAATAATTCTACCCATTACTGGTTTTACATAAGGAAATACTCTTTTTAATAACCAAAAATATTTATAAGAGTTCTCTGCGGTTGATAATTCTAATTTCATAATACCTACATTATAGTATAAATATATTTATTTACAATAATTATCAAAACAGCCCTATAAAAGAGCTGTTTGTTTTTATGTTAGCAACCTATTTATGCAAGCTGTTTTCGAAATTTTCCATTCTCTATAGCTTACTCTTTTTACATTATAGCCAGAACGTTCAAGTATAGACTGTTTTTTCATATTTTTAGTACGTTCTCTTGGCTCATCTTCAACACCATCAACTTCAACTATCGTTTTGTCAAAAAGTAAATCCGCACTTAAGCCTGCTATATCTGTACCTGCTACAACATTTTTACCTAAATTTCTTAATTCTGTTGCAATTTCTTTTTCCAATGAATTCTTATATATATTTTCATCAATTTCATTATTCAAAATTGCTTCTTGTCTTTCTTGGTAATGTTTTAAATATGCCATATAATTCCTGAAATGACCTTCTGGCAAGTTTGAAATATCGTGAGATATAAAGTTTATTAATTTATTTTTTGCCCTTGTTATCGCAACGTTGAACAAATTCGATTTTTGCAAAAATGTTAAACTTTGTGTATGGCTATTTTCTGCAAAAGCCCAAGAAATAAGCATTATATCTCTCTCATCACCTTGAAATGTATGAGCTGTACCAATTTCCACTTGGTGTTTTTTTAACATGTGGTCAGATATAACCTTTGAAACCGATATTTTCAACTGTTCTACTTGAGCCCTAAATGGTGAAATTATACCAATAGAAACTGGTTTGTCAGGATTTTTTCTTTCATCTTCTACAATAAGCTCATGTAACATTTTCACAACGGCTTCAATCTCTGGAAGATTTCTTGTTACTGTATTATCAACCTTTCCGTCAGGAACTTGAACAAGCTCTAATACCTTATCTCCAACTTTATCCTTACGCATTATTCGAATTCTTCCACCATAAAATTCTTGATTAGAAAAATCAATTATCGGTGGTAAACTCCTAAAATGTTCATCTAACATCACAGAATTCATAGAATAATAATCTGAAACATCAAACATAGAATTTGTTCTAAATCGCCACATTAATTGATATTTATCTGGAATTCCATATTGATTCATAAAAGATTGCTCTTTTGCTTTTTCTAAGAATGATAAGTGTGGTAATTGCTTATCATCACCAACTATTACTGCCTTTTTTGCCCTAAATAAAATTGGGAAACAACTTGCAATATCACATTGCGAAGCTTCATCAATAATTGCAACATCAAACATCGCTGGCTTTAATGGTAAAGAGCTAGAAATTGCGTATGTAGTCGCACACCAGCAAGGAAATGCTTCTAATAAAGGTTTAAAATCTTCTTCTTCAAGAATATTATTTTGAAGCCTTTGTTTACGTTCCACCAAAGAACGAGCATGAATTTTCAATCTTTGTCTTTTGACTTGATCTTTTAACAATCCTTTTAATGATTGACGTCTTTGATTTTTTAATATATTTACAGCTATTCCAGCTTGTTTTTTCTTCATTTGACGAATTTGTTCTATCATTACATGAATATTGCCAGACTTTTGTATTTCTAATTCTATCTTTTTCAATTCATATTCATGCTTTGCAAATTCCAATTCCTCTTTTAAGGTTTGTAATGAATCCAAAGTTATATCAAAATCGTGTAAATTTAGCAATTTAATTAGTTGTTTTTTAGCACCTCTATTTGAAAGATTTGCAAAAAAACCGCTTTTTTCAGAATTTTTTTCGAAATTTTCGATAGAATTTTCTACAATTTCAATTTCATCCTTGTTTAAAAACTTTGTGATAAACCTATTACTATCAAAACTTTTTCCAAAAATTACACTTTGTTCATACATATCATGCCATTTTTTTTCAAGGTTAATAATTTTATCACATTTTTTTTCAAGCTCACGAAGATTATCTAAATGTTCTTTCATATCCTTAACATCAGCTGTTAAATAATCCTCTGCACCTTCGTCTAAATCAACTTTTCCAGCAAGCAAATCTTGTAAATCATAGCTCAATTGTCTTTGATAATTCAATCTTCCAGCTCTTAGTGCCAAAAATTGAGCACCTAAACTATTTAATCTGTCTGCAACTACATCTACTGCTTTATCCATACGAGATGCAACCAAAACAGTCTTCCCTTGTGCTATTAAATGGGCAACAAGATTTACGATTGTTTGAGATTTACCTGTCCCTGGAGGACCTTGAACCGCAATAAATTTGTCCGAAGTAATATTTCTCAAAACTCTTTCTTGCGTATCACTCAAAGAAAGTGGAGTTATAGGGTAAAAATCTTTTAACTCATCTAACTCTGGTAAAATTTTAGACTTTTCTTTTGATTGTGCAAATTCTTCATTTATAATTCCAAGAGCAGTTTCTCTATACATACCACTTGGTTTTTCAGCAATTTGCATTAGCTCGTGCAATACACCAGCAGTTACAGAAGGTCTTTTTGTCAAAATTATAGCACTTTGGTTTGTTACAGAAACATGCTCAACTTTTTTTACAACTTCTTTCGCTTCACGTTCTGCTTCTTCTTCCTCATCTAAAATTTCATCTATATTTTTCGAATTAATTTTTTCTTCATAAAAATCTTTTGAAACATTATCTTCATCATCACTTGATGTTACATTCAATGCTATTTCAACATCAGGAACAATAGATTTTAATGTTGTCAAGAAAATATCCATTTTTTCTTGTGTTATAGGCAAATCTGGTACTGCATCTAAAATACCTTCCAATAACAAATCTATTTCATCTTCGTCATCTCTTTTTGCCATTAACCCTGCTAAAGCAGCTGTATTCAAAGACAAAACATCATCTAACGGAATACAATTAATATTAACCCCATTTCTTTCCAAACGACACGGAACATACAAAAGAGGCGTTAAAAATTCATTCTGACGTCTTGTTTTTGAATTTTTACCCACCAAAAATAAATATCCATAAATTAAATATTTATCTTTTGTGTTATTTTCGCTTTGTATCATCAATTCTGTTAATTTTGAATCTGCACCATCAAGACGTAAAAACTCTTCACTTTTTGTAAAAAGAGTTTCTTCTTGTTTCAAAAATATCCATTTATTATCTTTATCACCTTTCAAATTACGAAAAGTTGCACTTTTAACTTCTTCTCTTACACAATCATGTAAATATTGACTAAGTTTTTTTACAAAACTATTATTAAATGCTGAATTCAGCACTCTTTTTGCATCTTCTTGTAAATCTTGTAACATAATCTATCCTCATTTGCTTATCACCTAATTTTACGCTAGAATAGCCTTATGAGCATCATTAGTTTATATGAAAAATCAGAAAATTTATATTTTGTAGGTGGAATTGTTAGAGATGAAATTTTGGGAATACCAAGCTCGGATATTGATTTAACTTTTGTTGGTAATGCAATTGATTTTGTAAAAAGTCTAAATTTTGGAGAAATTACACAAATTAACGAGGAATTTGGCTCAGTTCATATAAAAATTGATAATCAATATCTCGATATAAGTTCAACAAGACACGAAACATATCCAAATAAAGGTCAATTACCAGTTGTAAATGAAATTGGATGCTCGTTAAAAAAAGATGTATTAAGACGTGATTTTACAATAAATTCAATTGCCAAAAACTGCAAAACAAACAAAATTGTTGACTATGTAAATGGAATTGAAGATTTAAACAAAAAACAACTTAGAGTTTTACATGACGAAAGTTTTATTGATGATCCAACAAGAATAATTAGAGGACTAAAATTTGCGGTTAGGTTTGGTTTTGAACTAGAAAAACATACATTAGAGCTTCAAAATCAATATTTAAGCAACGTAAATTATGAAATGTCATATAAAAGATTAAAAGATGAATTGGTTGATGCTTTTGAAATTAATAAACAAGAAGTTTTGAATAAATTTATTTCACAAAAAATGTATAAACTTTTGTCAAAAAATGAATTTAAAAAATCAAATTGCAATATTGAAAAATTAATTGCACAATACAAAAATGAAATAAAAACATCTTGGATAGTGTATTTGGGTGGATTTGATTTATCAAACCTACCATTAACAAAAAATGAAAAACAAATTATAGATAATTACAAAAAAATTTCAAATTATGAGTTTACTAATGAATTTGAGATATACAAAACATTCAAAAAAGTTTCTATAGAAACACTTTTGATTTATGCACATCTAAAAGATTTAGGAATTGTAAAAAAATATTTAGACAATCTAAGAAAAATTGAACTTTCTATAACCGGAGAAGATATAAAAAAGCTTGGTTACACGCCTAGCAAAAGGTTTTCAGAATGTTTAGATGCCGTATTAAAGGCAAAACTTGAAAATCCAAGTCTTAATCATGCTCAAGAGCTTGATATTGTTAAAAATTTCATGTGAACATTTGTAAAACTATTGAAATCATGGCTTTAAAAGGTTTGAAACAAGAGTTATCATGTGAATATGGATATCATTAAGAACTTGAAGGATTACAAGTTATCAACTAAGCAACGGATTTTTGCAGGATATCTGAACGACAAAATTAGTTCATACACTTGTAGCGAGCACATTACGAATAGAGCCTACCTCCGAAGATATTTTTCTCCGGATAATGATTTTTTGGTCTATTCAACAGCAGTAAGTGATGTTGCTAGTTTAAGATATATACAGCCACCATACTATGACGAACCAGAAGAACAAGTTGGCTAAAAAAATAACTTGACAAAAAAGATATGTGAGTTTAAAATTGTAATATACCTAATGGGATGTCGCCAAGTGGTAAGGCACCTGGTTTTGGTCCAGGCATTTCGGAGGTTCGAGTCCTTCCATCCCAGTTTTAAAAATAACTCTCGAGAAATCGGGAGTTATTTTTTTAGATATTTTATGGGGTTTATTAGTTGGGGTTTATTAGTCCAATTTGAAATTTCTTGTAATTAAAAAATTACACCTAACGCAAGAAAAAATATTAATCTTTTTTTATCCATTAAACATCCTTTTTTTCAATTATCTTACAAATAGTCAATACAATCAAATTAGAGGTTTTGATTCAACAATTGCTCAATTGGCTAATTTAAACAATTTCAAATTTGAATACAATTTTTATTAAAAAGGAGAAAAATATGATAAAAAAATTTAGTAGTGTTGCCATTTTTGCATTTATGCTCGGGTTTTGTACAAATAATTTTGCCATTTCTAGTGAGCCAAATAATTTTAAAGTCGCTGTTGTTGATGTTCAAAAAATAGTTTCATCTTCAAAACAGGTAAACGATTTGAAAAATAATCAAAACGCAAAAATGAATGAAATGAAAAATTTTATCGCAAAAGCACAAGTTGATATTAATGCTCAAAAAGATGAAAAAAAGAAAGAAAGTCTTATAAAAAAATATGATAACGATTTGGCTTATATGAAAAATACCAACGACAAAAGGTATGCTCAAAAGCTTTCAGAAATAGAAAAATCTATAACTAAAACAATACAAGATGAATCTAAAAAAGCCGGTTATGATCTAGTTTTAGCAAAAGGACTCGTTCTTTTTGGTGGAACTGATATTACTAATAAAATTGAAAAATTTGTAAAATAATACCATTTATTTATTTCCTATATACAACAAAAAGGCAGTGATGCATCTGCCTCACCGCCTTTTTATCAATTTATCAAAATTAAATATTTGCAGTTTGTTTATAGAAATCATGAGCTTGTTCAAATTTATAAGAGAAGTTGAACAAATCAGCTTCTTTTAATATTGGTGCAAGAATTTGCAAACCAATTGGCATACCATCTTTATCAAATCCTGCAGGAACACTAATTCCAGGAATACCAGCTAAGTTTGCAGAAATTGTTGCAATATCTGTTAAATACATAGCTAATGGATCTTCTGATTTAGCACCAATATCAAATGCTGTATTTGGACAAGTTGGAGATATTAAAATATCAACTTCTTTGAAAGCTTTATCAAAATCTTCTTGAACCAATCTACGCATTTGTTGTGCTTTTTTGTAGTATGCATCATAATATCCTGATGACAATGCATAAGTACCAAGCATTATTCTACGTTTAACTTCAGGACCAAAGCCTTCTGCTCTTGTTTTTGTGTACATATCAAGTAGACAATCTGCAGATTCGCATCTATGACCATATTTAACTCCATCAAATCTTGCTAAATTTGAACTACATTCAGCAGTTGCTAATATGTAATAAATTCCGATTGAATATTTTAAATTTGGAAGCGAAATCTCAACAATTTCAGCACCTTGTTGTTTATATGTTTCAATTGCAAGCTCAACAGCTTTTCGAACATCATCGCTTACACCTTCACCCATCAAGTCTTTTATAACACCAACTTTTCTACCTTTAATGTCGTTGTTTAAACTCTTTGAGTAATTTTCAACTGGAACATCTAAAGATGTTGAATCTTTTGGATCTAAGCCTGAAATTACTTGCAATAAATTTGCAGCATCTTCAACTGTTCTTGCAAAAGGACCAATTTGGTCTAAAGAAGAAGCAAAAGCTATCAAACCATATCTTGAAACACGGCCATAAGTAGGTTTCATACCAACAATACCGCAAAAACTTGCAGGAAGTCTAATACTTCCACCAGTATCTGAGCCTAATGCCAATGTAGCTTCGCAGGCTGCAACTGATGCTGCAGATCCACCTGATGAACCACCAGGAACTTTTTTTAGATTCCATGGGTTATGAACATTTCCAAATGCTGAATTTTCATTTGAACTACCCATTGCAAATTCATCTAAGTTAGCTTTTGCCACAATTGGAACCAAATTATTTAATAATTTATCTGTAATTGTTGCATTATAAGGTGAAACAAAATTTTCTAAAATTTTACTTGATGCTGTTGTTTTAGAACCAACTAAATTCAT
>JBJFBU010000068.1:0-15000 GCA_051888595.1 Candidatus Gastranaerophilaceae bacterium
TGCAGACTTTCGCTCAATCTTAAACGGTATTTTTAAAAGTTGTTTACCAGCACCGGTAGTATTTTCAGAAGATTTAACAAATTCATCCGAAACAGTTGCATGTTTAATAGGATTTGAACACAACAAAACGTTTGGCTTACTAGATTTTTGACCAAACTGTATATAACTTTTATTTGGATTGAATAATTTTATTTTTAGCATGCAAAAAACTTGATATTACTACCGTACTTATTTAACAAAGCTAAAGATTATTTTTGCTAGTTTTTCTATTTTAGTGTCTATTTTTGTTACATATATTAACAAATTGCTATTCATGCTATAATATTTTCAAGAGGTGAAAAAATGTTTAATCGTAAATGCAAAATTACATATATAGCTCACGGCTCAACCGTTTTTTCGGAAGAAAATAGATTTTCTGATAAACTAGATTACCCACCAATAAATGAAACTGGATATTGTGAACTTCAAAAAATCGTTGACTTCATAAAAAAAAGAGGACTTAAAACAAACAAAATCTATGCAAGCCCTGCTTTATCAACAGTTCAAAGTGCTGAATTTCTTGCAGATGAACTAAAACAAGATTACGAAATACTTCCAAACCTTTATAACAGAAAGTGTGGATTACTTGATGGACTTACAATTGAAGAAACTGAAAAAAAACATCCTGATTTGTTTGAAAAACTACACAAAAATTCTTATGATTTTTGTCCTGAAGGTGGAGAAAAAATTGATGATTTTAACTCAAGAGTAAACGATGTAATTTGTGATGTCATTGAAAAAAATCTTAGAGGAAGAATAATTGTTGTAACTCATCCGTCTATAATTCAGTCAGCAATTAGAAATGCATTAGACATTCCAGCTAAAAACCAATACAATACTTACATTAGAACTGCTTCAGCCTCTCAAATTAGCTATTATCAAGAATGGGCAAGCTTAGTTTATGCCGGATTTAAACCATTTTAAATGAAATAATTTTTATCAAAAATACAACCTAACAAAAATGTACTATTTAAATAGTACATTTTTTATGAACGTATTAAAAATCTAAAACCTGTAAAAGATTAGTTTGAAAGGTTAAACTCTACCATACATGTCTTCATATCTAATAATATCTTCTTCAATCAAAATACTACCTTGTTGAAGCTCAATTATTTCAAGGTCTTCATTGGTTAAGTTTTGAAGAGAATGTTTAACTTGTACAGGAATATCAACACTTTCACCAACATTAAGTTCTAAAAACTCAGTATCTTTAAGGACTGTAGCTGTTCCTAAAGCCACAACCCAATGTTCAGCCCTGTGATTGTGCGATTGTATTGACAATTTTTGTTGCGGATTAACATGAATCTTCTTAGTTAAGAAGCCGTTACCGCTTGCTATTACTGTATAGTAACCCCAAGGTCTGTATACAGTTTTGTGAATTTTATGAGTATCATCATCATTAGCCTTCAAACGTTCGTATATCTTCTTTACGTCTTGTGTATTGTTAGTTTTACACGCCAATATTGCATCTTCAGTTTCTACAATAACTGTATCTTCAAGCCCTATCGTAGCTACAAGCTTTGAAGATGAATAAGCAAATGTATTTTTTGAACCTTCGTCAATGACGTTGCCAATAAAGACATTGCCATCTTTATCTTTTTCGCTAACATCGTATATAGCTTGCCAAGAACCTATATCATTCCAATCACTTTCCAATTTAACCAATGCAATTTTATCTGATTTTTCCATAACAGCATAGTCCACAGAGATACTCGGCATCTTATTAAATGATACATAAGGAATTTCAGCCGATTTTGAAAAGTCAAATTCAGCTAATAGATTGAATATTTCAGGATTAGCTTTTTGTAATTCATTCAAGAAAGTTGAAGCCTTGAACATAAAAATACCACTATTCCAGTAATAAGTACCTGCATCAACGTATTTTTGTGCAGTTTGAGCATCGGGTTTTTCAACAAATTGCTTAACTTTAAAGCCATCGTGAATTTTTTTATCCTCAACATTGATGTATCCATAGCCAGTTTCAGGGTATGCAGGTTGAATACCGAAAGTTACAATATAACCTTCTTTTGCTACTTTTTCACCTCGCATAACTGTTGTTTTAAAAGCTCCCAAATCCTTTATCAATGGATCAGAAGGAGCAACAATAATAACTGGGTCATCTTCTTTTGAAATAGACTGAATGTACTTTGTTGCGACCGCAATTGCTGGAGCCGTATTTTTAGCAACTGGTTCAGCTAAAACTTGAGCTTTCTTACTCATTGACTGCAATTGATACTTCACATTTGACACATGCTTAGTATTTGTAATACTTATAATATTTTCTGACGGTGCAAAGCAAGCTAATCTTTCAAAAGTAGACTGAATCAAACTTTTTTCCATATTCAAATTTAGTAGTTGCTTTGGGTATAATTCCCTAGATAAAGGCCATAGTCTACTTCCTGAACCACCTGCTAATATTAAACCGTACATAATTTTCTCCTATTTTTCCTATGTGTTTATAATATCAGAAAAAAAAATATAAACAAATATTAAAGTAGTACTTGAATTTAGATTATGTTTCAAATAAGATTAATTTACAGGCTTTGGCACCTGTAAATTTCGCAACCTAAAAATAATAAATACATTGAAAATAAAGGAATAGCAAAATGAACAATCCGATTATTAACGATTTAGAAAACAAATTTAAAAAAGCAGAAATTCCTGCAATGAATCCTGGTGATACAGTAAAAGTTTTTGTTAGAATCATCGAAGGAAACAAAGAAAGAACTCAAGCATTTGAAGGTACTATCATTAAAGAACATGGTGCTGGTTTGAATAGAACAATCACTGTAAGAAAAGTATTCCAAGGTGTTGGCGTTGAACGTGTATTCTTAATCCACTCACCTCGTGTTGAAAAATTCCAAGTTCTTAGAAAAGGTGATGTAAGACGTGCTAAATTATACTACTTAAGAGAACGTTCAGGTAAAGCAACTCGTATTAAGGAAAAAATTGAAAAAAGATAGTCACATTCACTGGTATCCAGGACATATTGCAAAAGCTGAACGTCAATTAAAGGAAAAATTAAATCTTTGTGACGTAGTAATTGAAGTTTTAGATGCAAGAATCCCGTTTAGCAGTACATATCAAAATATTGAAACTTTATTAGGCGGGAAACCTCGCCTAATTTTGTTAAATAAATCAGATTTAGCGGACAAAAAAGAACTTAGTTTGTTTATAGATGCTATAAAGACTAATTCTGGATGCTTTGTTATGACTACAGATGCAAAAAATTCAAAAGACTTAGCACCTATAGTTAAAAAAGTACTTGAATTGGCAGAACCTAGAATTCAAGCTCAAATGGCCAAAGGTCTATTACGAAGACCAGCTAGAGTTATGGTCGTTGGAATGCCTAATGTTGGTAAATCAAGTATCATAAACAAACTAACTAAGTCGTCTAAAACAAAAATCGGTGCAAGAGCTGGTGTGACAAGACAACAACAGTGGGTTAGGATAAACAAAGATTTAGATTTGCTTGATACTCCAGGTATAATTCCTATGCGTCAGGATGATCAAGAAGCAGCAACAAAGCTTGCTTTCGTAAATTCTGTTTCTGAAAATGCGTATGATAACGAAACTGTAGCACAAGAATTATTGAATATTTTATCTAGAAAATATTTAGAAAAAATTAAAGATTATTATAAGGTTGATGAATTAACACTTGAAAATATTGCTAAAAGTAGAAATTGGATTTCTTCAAAGGCTGAGCCAGACACAGAAAGAACTGGTATTTTAGTTTTAAAAGATTTTCGAGATGGAAAAATTGGAAAGTTTATTTTAGATGAACTCGAATCACAATCTATTTGAATTTGATAAAAACCAAGAATGTGCATTTTTATTAGGTACAGACGAAGCTGGCAGAGGCCCTGCTGCAGGTGGTGTTTTTGCGGCTTCTGTACATATCAATAATTATGATATTGAAAAAGAATTATCAAAACTGAATGATTCAAAGAAACTTTCGAAGAAAGTAAGAGAAGAGCTTTTTGACATAATTTTAAACAACACAGTTAATTCAATTATATGTGTTGAAGTGGATGAAATTGAGAAATATAACATTCTAAATTGCTCTTTAAAAGCTATGAAATTGGCCTGCGAAAATGTTATAGCACAAAGTTCAACTCCAGACTCAATATTAACAATTGTTGATGGCAACCAACTAATCAGAAATTATAACTATCCACAAAAATGGGTTAAAAAAGGTGATGCAACCTCTGCATCAATAGCAGCAGCAAGCATTTTGGCTAAAGTATCAAGAGATAGATACATGCAAAAACTGCATGAAGAATTTCCGGAATATAATTGGGCAAAAAACGCTGGATATCTAACAGAAGAGCATATTAATTCGATAAAAAATTTCGGAATTTGTAAATATCATAGAAAATCTTTTTTAAAAAAAATATTAGCTCCAGAAAAACAACTAAGTCTTTTATAAGGTAAAAATGACAATTTCCAATAATATCAATAAATATATAAAAGATTCTTTGATAAACAACAAAATTTGTAGATTTAATAAGCAAACTTTAACAGTTTTTGTATCAAAAATTGTTGCAAAAATGTTTGAATCCGACAAATTTAGCTACTATAACGAAATATCAAAAGCCATTCAGATATGGAACAATTATGCACCTGTAAAATTTGTACAAATTGAATCAGCCCAAAATGCAGATATCATAATAAATTGGACAAAGGTCGGTATAAAAAATGAAGGCATGTGCAAATATCGAAGCATTATAAATTGTGAAATAAAAGCAATAACAATAGATATAGGATTACCAAACAGCTATTCTCCAAAAACTATCACAAATTCAACAATCCTACATACAATTTTGCACGAGCTTGGGCATGCTATGGGTTTAGGTCATGGCGTTGAAGCTAATGATATAATGTTTGTTCCACATCAAAAAACATTAAATAAACCAAGTGAAAATGATATTTTTGTACTTAATTTATTGTATAAAAATAACATTGGAACTTCAGTTGAAAACATTAATATAATAAATTTTTAACATCATTTTTGTTCAAATTGTACAACGATGATAATATTTCAGAAACTTCTTTTGCTCTAAAACCTTTTTCCTTGAGAATTTCAGCTTTGTCTTTAATATCACAAAATTCATCCGATTTTTGTGCATAAGTCATTGCAACTATTTCCCCTTTTATTTCTGAATTAAAATGTTCAATAACGTTTGAAATATCGTCAATAATTATTTCTTCAAACAACTTTGTAAGCTCTCTTCCAATAGCAACCTTAATATTTGGAGCAATTTCTCGAATTAAATTTAAAGATTTTGTCAATCTGTTTGGAGAATCATAAAAGACCATATTCGAAAATTTATGTTTGTTATATAAATCTTGGATTTGTTTTTCACTCTTTGGTAAAAATCCGACAAAAGTATATTCTTCAGTATCTCTAGAAATTTGAGAAAGAAAAGTTGATACTGCACAAGCACCTGCTAGTGATGTCGTTTCTATTTTATTTTTACGCAATTCTGTCAATAGAACAGACCCTGGATCACAAATTAAAGGTGTACCCGCATCTGAAACAAGTGCAACCTTTTTTCCAGAATTTATTAAATCCATTATCATAGAAACACGTTCATACTCATTATACTTATGATAAGATATCGTTTTTGTCATTATTTCATAATGATTAAGCAACTTTTGAGTTACTCTAGAATCTTCACAAGCAATTACATCAACTTCTTTCAGAATTTCAATTGCACGCAGTGTAATATCTTTAATATTACCTATAGGAGTTGGTATTATGTAAAATTGAAATTCTCTAGCCATAAATACATTCTACAACAAAAAATATAAAATCTAAAACCACTCAACAATAGGTCTAATTTCTCCCATTTCGCCATTGAAATCTTTTAAAACAACATCGATGTTTAAATTTTTCTTAATAGGTTCAATTGAAAAAATTCCATCTTTGAATTCTGATGAGTAATTTAATCCATTATTTGCACAGAATGGAACATTGACTGTACCATCTTTCCTCAAATACGCAAGCCCATGAACTCTACAAGTTATACCACGATACTCATAAACACAACATTTATTATTAATTAAAAATGGGCATTTATGTTCAAATCTATCTCCTGAATATTTTAATTTTTGTTCTTTAATTGACAAAACATTAAGTTTTACCTGATGCTTAACATTTTCTGGTAATGTCATAAAACCTTCCATTAAATATCCCATTTCTATCCAAGAAAATGGATACTCTCCTACTTCACAACAAGCAGAACAACCTTCATGACAATAAATATATTCAGAATTTTCAGCAAAATAATTGTCAATTTGCTTTTGAAAACATCTTATAAAATTATCATATTTTTTTAGCATAAACAAATATTAGCACGAAATACAAATATTATTTGAAATATTAAACTTGATTACAATATATGTTTATTATAAAATTTAGTCGTAAATAGTACAAAAAAGAGGATATAAAAATGTCAAGAAAACCTATTATCGCAGGAAACTGGAAAATGAACTTGCTACAAGCTCAAGCAAAAGAAGTTTTTGAAGGTGTTAAAAATTTTGTAAAAGATTATGATGCACCAAAATTACCTACAGTAGTTATTGCTCCAGTATTTACATCACTAGCTGCAGTAGAAGCAGTTAAATGTGATTGCGGTTGCGGTGGTAAAAAAATATCAATCGCTTGCCAAAACTGTCACTGGGAACAATCTGGTGCTTACACTGGTGAAATTTCTGTAGAAATGGCTAAAGATGCTGGATGTGATTATGTAATCATTGGTCACTCAGAAAGAAGACAATATTTCTCAGAAACAGATGAAATGATTAACAAAAAAGCTAAAGCTATTTTAGCTGGTAACTTAATTCCAATCATCTGCTGTGGTGAAACTTTAGAACAAAGAGAAGCTGGTGTTACAGATTCTCACATTGCGGGTCAAATCAAGGCTGCTTTAGAAGGTATTTCTTCAGAAGATGTAGCTAAATCAGTTATCGCTTATGAACCAATTTGGGCTATCGGAACTGGTAAAACTTGTGACTCAGCTGAAGCTAACAGAGTTATTGCTATGATTAGAAACGTTGTTAAAGAAGTTGCTGGTGCTCAAGCTGCTGATGCTATCAGAATTCTTTATGGTGGTTCTGTAAAACCTAACACAATTGAAGAACAAATGCGTCAATCTGATATCGACGGTGCTTTAGTTGGTGGTGCTTCATTAAAAGCTGATAGCTTTAACGAAATTATTGCTAACACAATGAAAACAATGGCTTAGTTAAAAGAAAGGTTGAATAAAATATAACTTTATTCAACCTTTCTCTACTAAATTATAAAGGAGAATAAATGTCACAATCATTTGCACAACAAGTAAAAATTAGAACAGGTGTTTATGTTTTTTTAAAAGAAACAATTAATCCTGTAGTTTTGTATTTTGATAACCCTCAAGGCGAATTTGAAGAATTAAAACAAGCAATGAAATCAGCAACTCCTGTTTTAATTGACAAACAAGCTAATGGACCAATTAAAAGATTGTGTGTAATCTCAAATCAAATAAGAGGACTTGCATTACAAGATGAACAATACCAATAAAGTAATCTCTATCGATGAGATTGAAAATGCTCCAAATAAATGTTTGGAAATAAATTTTGAGGACGTTATTGACGATATTCCTTCTTCTAAACCTATAAAAGCTCATCTAAAAATAAAATCTCTTGGAGAATTTATTGAAATTTCAGGAAATGTTAAGGCAAATTTAACATTAGAATGTGATTTATGTCTTAAAGAATTTGAATATAAAATGGATGAAGCTATAGATGAAATGTTCGCAAAAAACGCTCTACAAGATGAATACGGACAAGAAACAGAAATTAAAGATGGACAATTTGTTACAGATCTTGACGGCAAAAATGAAATAGATATTTGTGATTTATTGTATCAATCTGTAATATTAAATATTCCAAATAAAAAAGTTTGTGGTATAAATTGTAATAAAGGGGTTTTTCAAACTGATGAAGAATTTGTTGAAGAAGATCCCCGAATGGAAGTTTTTAAAAATATAAAATTAGATAAGTAACAAAAAATAGAAAGGTATAGAAAAATGGCAGTACCAAAGAAAAGAACAGGCGCAAGAAAACAAGCAACAAGAAGATCAAATTGGAAAGCTCTAAAACCTGCAACTACAAAATGTTCACATTGTGGAGCAACAGTTTTAGCTCACACAGTTTGTACAGAATGTGGTTACTATAAAGGTCAACCAGTAAGCTTGAAAGATAAAGCTTTAGCAGAAGCAGAAGCTAAGAAACCAGCTAAAAAAGCTACAAAAAAATCAACTAAAAAAGCAGAAGAAAAAGTTGAAGAATCAACTGAAACTGAAGCAAAATCTGAAGAATAACTATAAAAAATATCAGAGGCAACATGACAAGAATAGCTATAGATGCAATGGGCGGTGATTATGCCCCTCATGAAATAGTTGCGGGTGCGGTTTGGGCTGCTTATGATTACAATGTACCAATCGAACTTGTAGGTAAACAAGAAGATATAGAACGTGAATTAGAAAAAATTAAGCGTGAAGGCTTTTTATCTGATTGCGGGCTTGGTGGTGCAAAAAAGCGTATTAATGTCGATATTTCTAAACTTGATATCAAGATAACTCATGCTGAAGAAGTAATTGAGATGGGTGAACACCCTGGACAAGCTATTAGAAAGAAAAAGAAATCTTCTATTGTTCTAGGTGTAAAAGCTGTTGCAGACGGAAGCTCTAATGCTTTGGTTGCTGCAGGTTCTACTGGTGCCGCAATGGCATCAAGTTTGTTTGGACTTGGCAGAATTGCGGGTATTACTAGACCTGCAATTGCTGTTACGTTGCCATCATTGAAAAAACCCGTTGTTGTTATTGATGGTGGAGCTAACAGTGAAGCTACTCCGGAAATGCTTTATCAATTCGCTATTATGGGCTCATTATTCTCTAAACAGATTTTAGGTATTAAAAATCCTAGAGTCGGAGTTCTTAATATCGGTGAGGAAGAAACTAAGGGTAATACTTTAGCTCAAGAAACTTATAAACTTCTTTCTGAACATACAGATAAAATTAACTTTATTGGTAATATTGAAGGTAAAGAGTTACTTTTAGATTCTTGTGATGTTGTTGTATGTGACGGTTTCGTTGGTAATGTTACATTAAAGGTTACTGAAGGTACTGCAACACTATTATTTAAACTTATTAAAGAACAATTTAAATCATCATTATTAGGTGGTGTGGTTGGTCTTATGGCTAAAACATTCTTAAAGAAAATTTATCCAAGAATCAACTATGAAGAATATGGTGGTTCTCTATTGTTAGGAGTAAAAGGTATTACTGTTATTGCTCACGGCAGAAGCAAGGCTTATGCAATTAAAAATGCTGTTAGAGTTGCTAAAGAAGCTGTCGTTACAGGTTTGAATAAAAAAATATCTGAAATTATATAATATAGGTTGGAATTAAAAAAAGTTTTTATCATAAAAAAAATACTGTCTTATGGAAAAACTAAATAAAAAGAGGGTATAAAAATGTTGAAATATGCGTTAATATTTCCTGGACAAGGTTCTCAAACTGTTGGCATGGGTAAGGAATTATATGACACAAATGAGCAAGCAAAACTTGTTTTTGATACTGCTGATAAAGTTTTGGGTAAAAATATTTCTAAAATGTGTTTTGAAGGTCCAGAAGACGACTTAAAACAAACAAAAAATACTCAACCAGCTATTTTAACAACATCTATAGCTGGATTAGAAGCTTTAAAATCTAAAATTGATGTAAAACCTGCTTACGTTGCAGGGCATAGTTTAGGTGAATACGCAGCTTTATATGCTGCCGGTGCTGTTACATTGGAAAATGCTTTAGTATTAATCCAAAAAAGAGCCGACTTGATGAGTGACACTAAAGGTGGCACTATGGCGGCTGTTTTAAATGCTTCTGAAGAGTTGATTGATGAATGCTTAAAAGAAGCAAACAATACAGGTTATGTTGCAATAGCAAACTATAACTCACCTTCTCAAATCGTAATAACAGGTTCTGAAGAAGGTGTAGCAAAAATGAGTGAACTTCTTACAGCTAAAGGTGTAAAAAGGGTTATTCCTCTAGCTGTATCTGGAGCTTTTCATTCTGAATTTATGAAAAATGCTGGTGAACAATTTGCTGAATATGTTAAAAATATTGAAGTAAAGGATACTCAAATTCCGGTAATAACTAATGTTGATGCAACTCCTACAACATCAGGTTTTAAAGAAAAAATGGGTAAACAAATTTATTCATCAGTATATTGGACACAAACCATACAAAAAATGATTGATAATGGTGTAAATACATTTGTCGAAATCGGCAACGGAAAAGTACTTGCTGGTTTAAACAGAAAAATTAATAGCGATATAAAAACATTCAACATTTATGATTTAGCAACACTAAATGAAACTGTTGAACAACTAAAAGAGGGTAAAAATGAGTAAAAAATTAGCATTAGTAACTGGCGGTTCTAGAGGAATTGGCAAAGCATGTGCAATGGAATTAGCAAAAGCTGGTTATGACGTGGTTATCAACTATGCTGGTAACGAAGAAGCTGCAAATAAAACAGTTGATGAAATTAAAGCACTAGGTGTAGACTGTGCAGCCTACAAATTCGATATTTCTAACAACGAAGAAGTAGCAAAAACAATTAACGAAATCGTTGAAAAATATGAAAGAATTGATGTTTTAGTAAACAATGCTGGTATTACAAGAGATGGTTTATTCATGCGAATGAATAAAGAAAATTGGGATGCAGTAATAAATACAAACCTTACTGGTGCATACAATGTATCTCAACCAGTTGTAAAAGTTATGATGAAACAACGCTCTGGTGCAATTGTAAATATGGCAAGCATTGTAGGTATTTATGGCAACGCTGGTCAAGCAAATTATGCTGCCGCAAAAGCAGGTCTTATCGGTATGACTAAATCTTTAGCTAAAGAATTAGCTTCTAGAAATATTAGAGTAAACGCTGTTGCTCCAGGATTTATTCAAACTGACATGACTAAAGGATTAGATTCTGAAAAAATAGCAGAACATATTCCACTAAAAAGACTTGGCGAAGCTCAAGATATTGCAAGTGCTGTTAAATACTTGGCTGTTGATGCCCAATACATAACAGGACAAGTGTTACAAGTCGATGGTGGCTTAACAATATAACAAATTTTTTACAAATCGATAAAGAATTTGCAAAAAAATGTTTATTTAGTATAATAGTTACATAAAAGTAATAAAATAGTTACAAAAAAAAGAGGAAAAAACAATGAGTACATTAGAAAAAGTAAAAAAAGTAGTTGTAGATCAATTAAGTGTTGATGAAAGCTTAGTAACTCCAGAAGCTAGCTTTACTGGTGATTTAGGTGCAGATTCATTAGACACAGTTGAATTAGTTATGGCTTTTGAAGAAGAATTTGGTTGCGAAATTCCTGATGAAGAAGCTGAAAAAATTCAAACAGTTCAAGATGCTGTAAATTACATTGAATCTCATTCTTAATTGAATGGATTGTTAGGATAAATTCAATAAAGAGGGTACATTACTTAAGTTAGTTTTATGTAAATACCCTCTTTAGTTTTAGAAAAGGAAAAAGGTTATGGAAAAAAGACGAGTAGTAGTAACAGGTATGGGTGCAATTACACCTTACGGAGTTGGCGTAGAAAAATTTTGGGATGGAGTTAAAAACGGCAAAAGTTGTATAACTAGAGTTGATGCACCAAGATTAGACATCGAAAAACACACTACAAAAATATTTGGCGTTGTTCCTGAATACAATGAATTAGAATTCATGGATGAAAAAGAATCAAAACGCCATGATAAATTTATAAAATATGGTATCGTTGCTGGAAAAGAAGCTGTAGCTCAAGCAAAAGTTTCTGTAGAAGGCGAAGATCCTTATAGATACGGCTGTATCGTAAGTTCAGCTGCTGGCGGATACAGCACAACTGAAACAAACCATTTAGTTATGCTAAAACGTGGGTACACAAAATGTTCTCCATTTACAGTACCTTCTACAATTATTAACATTGTAGCTGGTAAATTAGCTATTCTTAACGGTTTTAAAGGTTTAAATAAATCTGTAGTAACCGCTTGTGCAACTGGTGCTCACTCAATCGGTGATGCTTTCAGAGCAATTCAATATGGCGAAGCAGATGTATTACTTGCAGGTGGTACAGAAGCTGCAGTTTGTGATATGGGTATTGGTGGTTTCTCTGCTGCTAGAACTCTTTCTAAACGCAATGACGAACCAACAAAAGCATCTAGACCTTATGACATCGACAGAGATGGCTTCGTTATGAGTGAAGGTGGCGGTGTCCTTGTTCTTGAAGATTTAGAACACGCTAAAAAACGTGGTGCTGAGATTTTTGCAGAAATCGTTGGTTATGGTCAAACTTGTGATGCTTACGACATCGTTGCACCTCTTCCTTCTGGTGAAGCTGCACAAAAAGCTATGGAATTTGCATTAAAAGATGCTAATATATCAAAAGATGATATTGATTACATCAATACTCACGGTACAAGTACTCACGTTGGTGATATTGGCGAATCTAAAGCTATTGCTAACTTATTTGGTGATTTAGATGAAAACAAACATCTTTTAGTAAGCTCTACAAAAAGTATGCATGGACACTTGCTAGGAGCTGCTGGTGCTGTAGAAGCTATCATTTGTATCAAAGCCTTGCTTGAAGGCATTGTTCCACCAACTATAAACCTTGAAAACCAAGACCCAGAAGTTGCAAACTTAAATTATGTTCCAAACAAAGCCGTAAATGCTGATTTGAAATATACTCTATCAAATTCTTTTGGTTTTGGCGGTCATAACGCAGCTTTAGTATTCAAAAAATACGAAGGTTAATTTTTATTACTAATAAATTATTAAAACATAAGGCGGTGGCAGATATTCTGCCACCGCCTTATAAAATATTAATCTTTTGAAGAATTAATTAAACCAATTACACAAATTATCTTTACATAAAACATTGCTTAAATCATTTAAAACATTTTTTCTTGTGATTTCGAAAGTAATAGGAGTAATCGAAATTTGATTGTTTCTAATAGCAGATATATCTGTGTTGCTATTAACTTGTTCTGTATTTAGTTCACCAGCCATCCAGTAATAGGTTTTGCCTCTAGGATCAATACGTTTTTCATAATTATCAGTAAACATGCGACCACCCATTTCAGTAAGAGCAATACCTGCAATATCTTCAACACTTACACTTGGTACATTTATATTTAAAATTGATTTAGCAGGGAATGTAAAAGATTTCAATTTAGGAATTATACTATTAACAAAAGTTCCAGTGAATTTATAATCTTCTAAATCAGATGAATTAGAGCTTAAAGATACAGCGATACTTGGTAGACCCATCATAGCACCTTCAATAGCACAGCTTACCGTACCTGAATAAAGGATATCGAAGCCTAAATTTGGTCCATGATTAATACCAGATATTACTAAATCTGGCATTTGGTTTTCAGATAAAATGGCACTAATTGCAATTTTAACACAATCACCTGGGGTACCAGAAACAGCCCAAGATTTTTTCGAACCATATTTTGGAGTCAACTCTTCAACTCTAAGAGGAGTATTTAATGTAATAGAATGACCAGCAGCAGATCTTTCTCTATCAGGGGCGACAATATAAACATCATGTTCAGTAGATAAAGCTTCTACGAGAGCTCTAATACCATTAGCATAGATACCATCATCATTAGAAACTAAAATATTCATAAAAAATCCTTATATAAAATAATTACTATATAATAGATAAAACAAAAATAAAAAATAAACAATTCTCATAATAAATAATAGATAAATATAGCACTTAACAAATGCAACAAAAAACTTGCAAAAATAAAATTACGGAGTAGAATATAGATATGAGGTAACGCGGGGTAGAGCAGCCTGGTAGCTCGTCGGGCTCATAACCCGAAGGTCGTTGGTTCAAATCCAGCTCCCGCAACCAATTGCTAAAAGAGAGTTTCAGCGATTTTGGAACTCTCTTTTTTAGTGCAATTTTTGGCTAATAATTCAACTTTAATTCAACCCTGTGTAATTTTTGTGTAGTTTTTATGAAGATAGTTTTGTATTTGTTAATTCTTTTTTATTATTTGATAAAATATTTTCTAATATGTTACTTGCATTTCTATCAGCATTATCAAGTATATGTGAATAAATATTTGCCGTTGTAGTTATATTTGCGTGTCCTAATCGTCTGCTAATTGTTGCAATATCAACACCATTGGTTAGTAATAATGGTGCTTGTGAATGTCTAAACTTGTGTGGGTATATATGAGGCAATAATTTAAATTTAGCCTCATCAGGTCTATTTTCATTGTCTTTATTGATTATATCGTTATATTTTTTAGTAAATTTTCTGCAATAATCAGTTAAAGTATCTGGGTGCATTGGTTTTCCGTTTTCTTGCGTAAATATAAAATCCGTCTTGTACCATTTAGAACCCATTAATAACTGTTTCTCTTTATATTCGGTTCTATACTGTCTTAATAAATTCATAACAATAGGAGGTAGTGCAAGAGGTCTTTTTGATTGCTCTGTTTTTGGTGTTTCCTCATAAATACCCTTTTCTTTTGTATATTGTAAATTAATATCTATTTTAATGGTACTATTCTTGAAATCAACTTTATTCCATTTTAGCCCCATTATTTCACCTCGCCTACAACCAGTATAAACAAGCAAATATAAGGCTAATTTCCATTTTAATTTTTCATATTGTGCGTAAAACAATATATTCTCAATATCTTCTATTTCAAAATATTTAGCCTCTTTTCTTTGTACTTTTGGTGCATTGGCTCTTTGAGCGGAATTAAAATTAATTAGCATTTCTTTTTCTGCTTGTTTTAAAATTGTACTAATTAACTTATGATGTTCTAGAATAGTTTTATTACTTAATTTACCGCCAGTTTTTTTGTTTAAACCGTCTGCTG
>JBJFBU010000069.1:0-14810 GCA_051888595.1 Candidatus Gastranaerophilaceae bacterium
GATAGAGAAACATATATAAAAATTGCTCAAAGAATCCGTGAAATGGTTCCAGATGTGACAATTACAAGTGATTTTATTGCAGGTTTTCCTGGAGAAACAGAAGAACAATTCGAAGAAACATTAACTGCAATGCAAGAATTAAATCTAGACTATTCAAATACTGCAGCTTATTCACCTCGTGAAAAAACAGTTGCTGCGAAATGGGTGGATAAATTTATTCCTGAAGATATTAAAACAGAACGCTTGAAACGCTTAAATGACGTAAACAAGGATTGTTGCTTAAAGTCTAACAAAAAATTTGTTGGTAGAGAATTAGATGTTTTAATTGAAAATTTTGAAAATCATAAAGGCAAAAATGTTATTACTGGAAGAACTCGTAATAATAAAATTGTGCACATTCCTTGTGATAGAGATTGTACAGGTGAATTTGTGAAGGTAAGAATTACTGGGGCAAAAACTTGGTATATAAATGGTGAATTAATTAACGAGTAAAACCATTGTGAAAAAAGAGTTTTACAGCTATTTTAAACAAAATATGTTTACAAAAAGAAATAAAACTTGCAAAATTACGACACATGTAGTATTATAAAAATGTTGATTTTTGGTTTAAGAGGTACACAAGGTTAAATGGAAAAATTCGACGTAAACGCATGGGATTATTGTGCGAATAACTACAACATGTCGACAGAAAAAGTCGGTGATATTGTTGCGACAACACTTTACAAAAATGGCAAAATTATTCTTTATGAAGAAACAACCAAGGAAATAAAACACCTTGAAAATTATGGTGATTTTGAGATAACAAAAGTTCTGAAAAGGATTCATTTTGATGATAATGGAAACGTAATTGAATAAAATGCGAAATTTTGATATCAAAATTTCGCATTTTTCTTATATTTAGTAAATTTGTAACTAAATTTGCCCTAAATTGAACATTATTGTAAAATAGTAAAAAACAAAAAGGGATAAATTTATGAATAATGTTAAAATTGGGTTGATAGGTCTTGGAACAGTTGGAGGTGGTGTATTTAAGGTACTAAAAAACTTTCCAAATGTTAAAATTACAGGTATTTCAGTTAAAAATATTGATAAGCCCCGTAATATAGAAGATTTAGATAAATCAATATTAACAACAGATTCTTATGAAATTGTTGATAATCCAGAAAATGACATTATCGTAGAGCTCATGGGTGGTGTGCATCCAGCTTATGAGTTGATAAAAAAATCTATTGAAAATGGTAAACATGTTGTAACAGCTAATAAAGAGCTTCTTGCAAAACATGGTGAAGAGCTTTTTAGTTATGCAGAAAAACATAACGTTGTAATTCTTTATGAGGCTGCAATTGCAGGTGGTATTCCGCTTATAATGCCTATAAAAACAATACTTGCAGGTAACAAAATTTCTACAATTAAAGCTATTTTAAATGGTACAACAAATTATATTTTAACAAATATGGATGTAAACAAAGCATCTTATGAAGAAGTTTTAAAAGAAGCTCAAGAATTAGGTTATGCTGAAGCAGACCCAACAGGTGATGTTGAAGGTTTTGACTCTGCTTATAAGCTTACAACTCTTGCAACTATTACTTTTAACAAAAGGGTTAAACTTGAAAATGTTTACAGAGAAGGTATAACAAAAATTCAAGCAGAAGATATTAAAAATGCAAATGAATTAGGATATAAAATAAAATTAGTAGCATTCGCAAATATTGATGAGTTTGGCAATGCAGACGTTAGAGTTCATCCTATGTTTGTTGATAAAAATGAAACATTGGCACACATTAATTATGTTATGAATGCTATAACGCTGATAGGTAAGCCAGTTGGTAAAATTACATTATCAGGTTATGGTGCTGGAGAAATGCCTACAGCTAGTTCTGTAGTGGGTGATATCCTTTCTATAACAAGAGAAATCGGTACAACAGAATACATTTTGCCAATGATGAGATGTGCCCACGATCATAACAAAAATGCTGAAATGATACCTATTGAAGAAACAGAAAATAAGTATTATTTACGATTACGAGCAAAGGATAAAGTTGGCGGTTTAGCTGATATAACAAAGATTTTTGCGGATAGAAAAATAAATATTTCAACAATTTTAATGAAAGAAATTTCAGAAGATAATACTGCAGAAATCGTTATTGTTACAGAATTGGTAAAAGAAAAACTTATTAATTCGACAAAAGAAGCACTTTTACAATGCGGTTGTGTTACAGCAAGTATGATTAGAATTAGCAATTAGGAAGGCGAAAAATGACTTATTATAAAGGTTTGATAGACAAATATAGAGAATATTTACCAGTTAGTGAATTTACACCAATAGTTACGCTAAATGAGGGAAATACACCGTTAATAAAAGCAGACAACCTTGCTAAAAAGCTTGAATTGGATGCCGAAATATATTTAAAATTTGAAGGTTCAAATCCTACCGGAAGTTTTAAAGATCGTGGTATGACAATGGCTGTAACAAAGGCAAAAGAAGAAGGTTCTAACGCTATAATTTGTGCATCTACTGGTAATACAAGTGCTTCAGCAGCTGCATACGGTGCTAGAGCTGGATTAAAGACTTATGTTTTAATTCCAGATGGATACATTGCATTAGGAAAACTATCTCAAGCAATGATGTATGGGGCTGAAATTATTGCTATACAAGGAAATTTTGACCAAGCACTTGAGGTTGTGAGAAAAATTTCTGAAGAATATCCTATAACCCTTGTAAATTCGGTAAATCCGTATAGAATTGAGGGTCAAAAAACTGGTGCATTTGAGATTTGTGATGCATTAGGTCAAGCTCCTGATTATAACTTTATTCCAGTGGGAAATGCTGGCAATATTACTGCATACTGGAAAGGTTATAAAGAGTATAACGAAAAAGGAAAAATTGCTAATTTGCCTAAAATGATGGGTTTTGAAGCAGAAGGTGCGGCAGCAATTGTTCGTGGTGAAAGAATTATGAATCCTGAAACAATTGCAACTGCAATTAGAATAGGCAATCCAGCAAGTTGGGAAAAGGCAGAAACAGCTAGAGATGAAAGTAAAGGTACAATTTCTTCTGTTAATGATGATGAGATTATGTATGCCTACAAGCTAATAGCTAATTGTGAAGGTGTTTTAGCAGAGCCAGCAAGTGCTGCATCTGTTGCAGGATTGATAAAATGCCGTCATACAATTAAAACAGGTGCAAAATGCGTTTGTATTTTAACTGGAAATGGTTTAAAAGACCCTGATAATGCTATAAAATATTCAGGTGCCGAAGTTAAAAAGACTTCTGCTGACATAAAAGATATTTTAAAAGTTATGAGTTTTTAGTAAAAATTTTTAATGTCCTTAAAAAAACGTACAAACTAAAATGTTCTTTTTAAATGGTTATTTTTAAAAATGAAAATATGCTATAATAAAAGATTTAAGCTTTTGTTTTATTTAGTGTGATTAAAATATCCGGGGAGTAATTTTCTACAGAAATTATATTAAAATTTTTTGAAAAATTTATATCTTCAATTTCTCTTCCAGAATATGCACTTTTTGCAGAATTATCACCAACAATTTTTGGTGCAACAAATTGATAAATTTTATCTACAAAATTTTTATCAATAAGTTCACCGTTTAATGTGCCACCAGCCTCTATGAATACTGAGCGTAAGCCATTTTTATATAAAACATTAAATAACTCTTCTAAATTTATTTTTTCATTAATAGTTGGAATAGTAATAATTTCTATATTTTCTTGTTTTTGAAAAGGTATAGCATTTTCTGTCACTACATAAATTTTTCCAGTCTTAAAATAATCCATATCAAATGAGCATTTTAATTTTCTATCAAGCAAAATTTTAGTTTTACAATCAAATTTTGGATTGTCAGCTAAAACGGTAGAAGATGTAGTTAAAACTGCATCATAAAGTATTCTCAATTCTTTTGATTTTTTTCTTGCAGACTCAGATGTAATCCATTTAGAGCTTCCAGTTTTTGTTGCTACTTTGCCGTCTAATGTTGTCGCTGTTTTTATGGCTACAAATATTTTTTTTTCAGTCATATTTTTAATAAAAACTTCATTCAAAGCTTTTGCTTCTTGCTCCAAAACATGTTCTATAACTTCAATTCCAGCATCAACAAGTTTTTTTATACCATTGCCAGCAACAATTGGATTAACATCTCTCATAGCTATAACTACTGTTTTTAAGCCTTTTTCTATTATTAAGTCCGCACATGGTGGTGTTTTACCAAAATGTGAACAAGGTTCCAAATTTACAATCAGTGTACCACCTTCGGCTTCATTGTTTTTAAGTTTTAATAGAGCATCTCTTTCTGCATGATTTTCACCATATTTTTTATGAAATCCTGTAGAAATTTCATTTCCGTTTTTATCAAGAACAACGCAACCAACAAGCGGATTTGGAGATACGTTACCAAGTCCACCCTTTGCAAGTTCAAAACATTTTTGCATATATTTTTCATATTTTTGCATAATTGTATTTTACAATAAATTATGATAAATTTAAACAAAAGGAGCAACTAATGGCATTTAATTTAATATATTTGGGACATAGTGGATTTGAATTTGATTTTAATGGTTATTCGATAATGATTGATCCATTTTTATCAATAAATCAAGATTATGATTATAGAGAAAAAAATATTACAGATATATTTTTAACACATGCACATGCTGACCATCTTGGAAATGCCATTGACATTGCAAATGCAAAACGTTCAACGATAACTGCTGTATTCGAGCTTGCAAATTTTTGCAACGACAAAGGTGCAACACGTTCTATAGGAATTAATTTAGGCAGTTGGTTAAATTATGATTGGGGTAGAGCTATTTTTGTCCCAGCAAAACATTCAAGTTCAAATATTAATGGCGAATATATGGGCGAACCTGCTGGTGTAGTTTTTGATATTGCAGGAATAAAAATTTATCATGCTGGTGATACAGCGTTATTCAGTGATATAAAATTAATAAAAGAATTGTATAATCCTGATGTCGTAATGTTGCCTATTGGAGGTACTTTCACGATGGATATTGAACATGCGGCAATTGCAGCAGAATGGTTAGATGCAAAAATTACTATTCCAATTCATTATAATACTTTTAGCAGTATAGATGTAGATGTTCACCAGTTTGAAATGTTATTACAAACTAAAGGTTTAAATTGTCAAATTATGAACATGAACGATGAAATCTTGTTTTAATAACTAAATGTCATAAATTAGTATTCTATTAAATCTAGTTTACAAAAAAATTTCAAAATTTTGAAAAATAAAATGTTTATGATATTATTTTTTCATAGTTAAACAAAAGGAGAATTTATGATATCTGTAAATGATTTAAAAACAGGCTTAACATTACAACTTGACAATGGTGCATTGTGGTCAGTTATAGAGTTTTTACATGTAAAACCTGGTAAAGGTGCAGCATTTGTAAGAACAAAACTTAAGAATGTTGAAACTGGACAAGTAGTTGAAAAAACATTCAGAGCTGGCGAAAAAGTTGCAAAAGCAATGCTTGATCGTAGAGATATGCAATATTTATACAAAGAAGGTAACTCTTATATAATGATGGATTTGGAATCTTATGAACAAATCCCAGTTACTGAAGATATGATTGGTGATGGAATTAAATATTTAAAAGAAAACATGAACGTATCAGTTTTAACACACGAAGGAAAAGTAATCGGTGTTGATTTACCTGCTCACGTTGAATTAGAAATTGTTGATACTCCACCTGCTGAAAAGGGAAATACTTCTCAGGGTGGAACAAAACCTGCTAAAACTGAAACAGGTGCTATTATCAACGTTCCATTCTTCGTTGTAAATGGTGATATAATTAGAATTGATACAAGAACAAATGAATACCTTGATAGATGTTAGTTTAACACTATCAGAAAGGAAATATTATGAAATTCGATTTAAAGTATCTTGAAAAGTTGGTTAAGTTGATGGATGACTCTCAATTGACAGAAATGCAGTTGGAAGATCAAGAACAATCAATTGTTTTAAAGAGAGAAAAACAAACTATTTCAGCTACAACAGTTGCTGCTCCAGTAGTTGAAACTCAAGTTGTTCAACAAGAAAAACAAGAAGTTAAAGCAGAAGATAGTTCTGATGTTTTAAAATCTTGCAAAGCTATCAAATCACCTATGGTTGGTACTTTCTATAAGGCTGCATCTCCGGATGCTCCTGCTTTTGTTGAAGTTGGTTCACTTATAGCTCAAGGTGAAGTTGTTTGTATTATTGAAGCAATGAAACTTATGAATGAAATTGAATCAGATTTTTCAGGAAAAGTAGTAAAAATTTGTGTAGATGATGGCCAACCAGTTGAATATGGTCAAGTACTTATGTACATTGAATAATTAGGGAATTAAAGATATGTTTAGAAAAGTTCTTGTCGCTAATCGTGGCGAAATTTCGGTTAGAATTATTAGAGCGTGCAGAGAATTAGGTATTCCTACAGTAGCTGTTTATTCAGAAGCAGATGCGAATTCTTTGCATGTTAGACTTGCAACTGATGCATATTGTATTGGACCTGCAGATAGCACAAAAAGTTATTTGAATATCCCTGCAATTATGTCTGTTGCTGAATTGGCAGGGGTTGATGCTATTCATCCTGGATATGGTTTCTTATCAGAACGTGCTGATTTTGCAGAAATTTGTGAACAACATGGTATAAAATTTATTGGTCCATCATCAGATTCTATGAGAAAAATGGGCGATAAAGCTACTGCAAGAAGAACAATGATTGAAAATGATGTACCTGTTACTCCAGGTACTGGCATTGTTCGTAGTGCGAAAGAAATTATAAAATTTGCAAAAAAAGTTGGATATCCATTAATTTTAAAAGCAACTGCTGGTGGTGGTGGAAAAGGTATGAGAGTTATTAGAAATAATGACGAAGTAGAAACAAACCTTTCTTTATGCCAAACAGAAGCTCAAAAATTCTTTGGTAATCCGGATGTATATTGTGAAAAATTTTTAGAAAATCCTCGTCACATTGAGGTACAAATAATTGGTGACCAATACGGTAATTATATCCATTTAGGCGAAAGAGATTGTTCAATACAAAGACGTCATCAAAAATTGTTAGAAGAAGCTCCTTCTCCAGCTATTGATGAAAGAACTCGTAAAAAAATGGGTGAAGCTGCAATTCGTGCTGCAAAAGCTGTAAAATATGAAGGTGTTGGGACTTGCGAATTTTTGCTTGATAGTGATGGAAAATGGTATTTCATGGAAATGAATACTCGTGTTCAAGTAGAGCATTGTGTTACTGAAATGGTTTCACAAGTTGATATTGTAAGACAACAAATTCTTGTTGCATCTGGTGAAAAGCTTCAATATAAGCAAAAAGATGTTCAATTAAAAGGTCATGCAATTGAGTGTAGAATTAATGCTGAAAATCCTGCAAAAGACTTTATGCCAAACCCTGGAACAATTGAAGGTTATGTTCAACCGGGTGGATTTGGTGTTAGAGTTGATTCTCATGTATACCCTGGATATAAAATTCCACCTTATTATGATTCAATGATAGGTAAACTTATTTGTTGGGGTGAAAATAGAAATCAAGCTAGACGTAGAATGTATCAAGCTTTGAAAGAATATGTTGTAATTGGTGTTGAAACAACAATTCCATTCCATCAAGAAGTTATTGAGGATGAAGTTTTCAAAACAGGACTGTTTAATACAAGCTTTTTAGAAGATTTTTATAAACGCAAAGAAGCTAAAAAGTAAAAATTTAATAATTTTGCACTTATTAAAATTTAAGTTTATAATATTTGTATGACGGAAGATCAAGACTTACAAGAAATTGAAGAATTGCAAGCTATTTTGCGTGAAGATTCGTCTAACTTTCAAGCTAGACGTCGTTTGGCTGTTGTTTTATTGGATAAGGGTTTTAATGAAGAGTCTTTGAAACAATTCCAATTTCTTATAAGTATTTTTCCACAAGATGCAAGTTTGTATTACAACAAAGGTATTGTATATGAAAAAATGAGGGATAGTGCAAAAGCTGAACAGGCTTATTTGAAAGCTATTGAGCTATCTCCTGATGATACAGATTTTTATTACAATCTAGGCTTGGTTTATATTGATATGCGTGAGTATGACAAGTCTATAGAATGTTTTAAACGTGTTTTGGAAACTGATGTGGATGATTCAAACAGTTATTTCAATTTAGGTCTTTGTTATGTGAAAAAAGAACAACCAGAAATTGCAAAAGTATGTTTTATGAAGGCAGTACAGCTTAACAGTAATGATATTTTTGCACATTTTCATTTGGGTTATATATACAAAAATGAAGGCAAGTATGAAGAAGCAATTGCTGAGTATAAAAAAGTTATTGACCAATCTCCTAATTATAGTTGGGCTTATTTCAATTTAGGAGCAATAGCTTATGAAAGAAATGATTATACTTCTGCCCTAGGATATTTGCAAAAAACTTTAGAGTATAATCCGAGGGATATTGAGGCATACAAAATCATGACAAAAATTTTATTTAAAACTGAGCGTTATGATGAAGCTTTTGGAATTATGAAAGCGGCTTTGGAAGAAAATCCTGACAATGGCGATTTGTATTATGTTATGGCTCAGATTTTAAAATATAAAAAGATGTGGGCTGAATATAAACAATATATGACTCTTGCTATTCAAAATCACGAAACACTTTCAATTCAGCCAAAAACAGTACAATTAGAATTAGATAAAAACTTGCCACAAGGATTTTAATTTAAACTTGGATATTTACACTCAAGTCATTGCAGATTCGGCTAATTTTGTATCTTGAGAACAAGATTTAGCAAAAGAAAACCTTTTAAATGCTCATTCTTGATTATGCAGAACATAAAGTAGAACATTACGAAGATATCTTAAAGGACAAAACTTACGATAACTCAAATTCATCAACTTGGACAAAACAGAATTAAGTTGTAAAAACTAATTTTTTGGCATTAAGCTTTTATAAATAAAGTTTTATGCATTATTTTTTTATGATAAAATATTTTCAAATTAGTGAGGAATATAAACTATGAAAATGTCAAAATTATTTGTACAAACCCTAAGAGAATTTCCAGCAGATGCAGAAGTCGTTTCACATAAATTCTTGGCTAGAGCTGGTTATATAAGAAAATTAACAAGTGGTGTTTACAATTATTTGCCTTTGATGTGGCGTGTTTTGAGAAAAATTGAGAATATAATTAGAGAAGAATTAGATGCTTCTGGTGCTCAAGAGCTTTTATTACCAGTCGTTCAACCAAGAGAGCTTTGGAATGAATCTGGCAGATGGGAAGCTTATGGTAGAGAATTAGCACGTTTTAGAGATAGACACGACCGTGAAATGTGTTTGTCACCTACTGCGGAAGAAGTTATTACTGCTGTTGCTCGTGATGGCTTAAAATCTTATAAACAAATGCCGGTAAATTTATATCAATTCCAAGAAAAATTTCGAGATGAAGTTCGCCCTAGATATGGTTTGTTAAGAGGTCGTGAATTCATTATGAAAGATGGTTATAGTTTTGATGTCGACCAAGAAGGTTTGGAAAAAGAATATCAAAATATGGCGGATGCTTATACAAGAATATTTAAACGTTGCGGACTTGAAACAAAAATGGTTCAATCTGACTCAGGTGCCATTGGTGGTAGCGTAAGTCACGAATTTATGGTTATTACTACAACTGATGCGGGTGAAAATGACGTTTTCTATTGTGATGGTTGTGATTATTCTGCAAATTCTAATCACGCTGTATCAAAACTTCCACCAGCTGATATTGATGGTAGTAAATTTGGTTATAATGAAGCTAAAATTGTTGATACACCTCAAACTCACTCAATTGAAGAATTGTGTAATTTCTTAAATATTCCTGCAACAATTATCCTAAAAAGTTTAGTTTATATTGTTGATAAAAAGCCTGTTCTAGCTTTAATTAGAGCTGACAAAGAAGTTGAAGAAACAAAATTAATGAACTCAGTTGGTGGTATGGATATCAGAATTGCTTCTGCTCCTGAAATTGAAGAATTAATGGTTGAAAAAGGATTTAATGCTGCAAAAGGTTTCATTGGACCAAAGGGTATGGATGGAATAACTATTGTTGCAGATGAAACAGTTAGAGATATGAAAAACTTTGTTGTTGGTATTAACCAAGAAGACAAACACATGGTTGGTGCTAATTTGGATATTGATATTCCTCATATTGAAAAATTTGAAGATATTAGACTTGCTCAAGCTGGTGAAATTTGCCCACAATGTGGTCAACCTTTAAAAGTAACAAGAGGTATTGAAGTTGGTAATATCTTCCAATTAGGTACAAAATATTCAAAACCAATGAATGCAATGTTCTTGGATAAAAATGGTAAGGCACAACCTTATGTAATGGGTTGCTATGGTATCGGGGTTACTAGAACTGCCGCTGCTGCTGTGGAAAGATGGCACGATGAACATGGTATTTTATGGCCTATACAAATTGCACCTTATCATGTAACAGTTGTTCCTTTGAATGACAAAGATGAACAACAAATGAAGGTTGCTAAAGATATTTATGCAAAACTTCTAAAATCTGGTATTGAAGCTGTTCTAGATGACCGTCCAGAAAGAGCCGGTGTTAAATTTAAAGATGCTGATTTGATTGGCTTCCCATTCAGAATTACTGTTGGTAAAACAATTTCTGAAGGTCAAGTTGAATTGAAAACTCGTCAGACTGATACGGTTGAATCTATGACTCCTGACGAAGCTGTTGAAAAAGTTATCACTAAAATAAAGGAAGCTCTATAATGTCTGATTGTATTTTTTGTAAAATAATTAACAAAGAAATTCCAAGCAAGTTCGTTTATGAAAATGATGATATTATAGCAATAAACGATTTGAATCCCCAAGCTGAAACACATGTTTTGGTTATACCAAAAGTGCATGTCGCTTCTTTAGCTGAATTGGAAGATGAAACTTTAATGTCTAAAATTTTGAAAGGTGTTAAGGAAACAGCAAGGGCTCTTGGAATAACTGATTACAGAACAATTATCAATACTGGTGTAGGTGCAGGACAAACTGTTTTCCATTTACATGTGCATATTTTAGCAGGTAAATTAACTGAAAAATTAGGATAGCATTTTTAAAGTGGAGCTAATATGACAGAAGAGCAAAGATATTACAGAGAAATAACCCCGTCTGGATTTGGTATTGCCATAAAGATTAAAGATGTTCTTTTTTCTACTCAATCAAAATACCAAAAAATTGAGGTTTTACAATCTGAATCTTCTTTGGGTAAAATCTTAACATTAAACGATTTGATGTTTGTGACTGAAGGTGACGCATTTCGCTATAACGAAATGATTTCTCATGTTCCTATGCTTAGTCATAAATGCCCTAAAAATGTTTTAATTATTGGTGGCGGTACTGGTGCTTCTACTAAAGAAGTCTTAAAACATGATACAGTTGAACATGTTGTCATTGTTGATATTGATGAAGAAGTTGTTAATACTTGCAAAAAATATTTGCCAGAAATTGCAAGTGGTTTAAATGATAAAAAAGTTATTGTAGAAATTGCGAATGCTTTTGAATTCCTTAAAAATACTGAAAAAACCTTTGATGTAATTTTAATAACATCTCCTGATCCTTTAGGTCCTGGAATTGGTGAATACACAAGCGAAGTTTATAATAATCTAAAAAGAGTTCTAAACGAAGATGGTATTGTTGTTATGCAATCAGAAAGCCCTGTTGCAAATGTTGAAAAAAGCAAGCAACTTTATAAAAGTTTGTTGAATGTCTTTAATATTGTTGATACATACGCATCTCCTGTTCCTACTTATCCTAGTAGCTATTGGGTTTGGGCTTATTGTTCTCAAAATGTTAAACCATTGAAAAATTTTGATGAGGAAAGATATCAAAAACTCATAAAAGAATGTAAATTATTTAATAAAGAATATGCAAAAGAATGTTTTGAAAAAGAAACTATTTTAGATGAACTTTTGTAAGGAGCTAATGTGACTGAAGAACAATTATATTACAAAGAAATAACCCCATCTGGATTTGGCATTGCCATAAAAATTAAAAAAGTTTTATTTTCAGAACAATCAAAATATCAAAAAATTGAGGTTTTGGAATCTGATTCGAAATTGGGTAAAATTTTAACACTCGATGATTTAATGACGGCAACTGAAGGTGATGAATATTTTTATCATGAAATGTTTGTACATATTCCAATGCTAAACCATAAATGTCCAAAATCAGTTCTTGTAATTGGTGGTGGTGATGGCGGTACTGTTAGAGAAATATTAAAGCATGATACTGTTGAACGAGTGGTTTTATGCGAAATTGATAATATGGTTATTGAAGTTGCTAAAAAATATTTGCCAACTCTTTCTTGTGATTTAGATAATCCAAAAGTTGAAATTGTTAATGAAGATGCGTTTAAGTATATAAAAGATAAGAAAAATTCTTTTGATATAATTTTAATTGATACGCCTGATCCGGTAGGTCCAGGAGTCGGATTGTTTACAACAGATTTTTATACAAATGTAAAAGAAGCCTTGAAGCAAGACGGTATAATGGTTACGCAATCAGAAAGCCCTGTTGCCAACGAAAACGAGATTAAACACATGTATGAACAGTTAAAACAAGTGTTTCCAATCGTAAGTTCTTATACTTCTCCAATACCAACTTATCCAGGGGGATGTTGGGCTTGGGCATTCTGCTCAGAAACAATTAAACCATTATCATATATTGATGAAAAAAGAGCTGGTGATATTACTAAAAAATGTAAAATATATAACGTTGATTACCACAAAGCACGTTTTGCACTACCAACATTTTTAGATGATTTGAAATAGTTTGTTGTAAATTATCTTAAGATTTGCAGCAGAAGTTTATTTATTATAATTAGTAACAAATGTAACTAAACAGAAGAGATATTTATATCTCTGCAAAATTACTGATAAAATTTAAAAATTTATATAATTTCTCTCTTTTTTTAATTTTAATTTATTTGAAAAATTTATTCAATAAAAATATAAAAAATAGTGTATATTCAGTATATTTGATGTAAAATTTTCTTATGAAATTTACTATAGATGAACTTGTTTTTGCAACTGGTGCAAAAATATTAAAAAATAACATAAATGCTGGAAAATTTTCAGTTTCAACCGATACAAGAACAATAACTTCAGAAGATATTTATATTGGGCTAAAAGGTGAAAATTTTGATGGTGAAAATTTTATTGATAGGGCCATAAGTTCAGGGGCAAAAGCATATTTTACAAGAAAAGGTATAATTTTAGATGATGCAAAGTTAGTTTTACAAGTTGAAAATCCTTTAATTGCTTATTTACAATTATCTAAGTTGTATTTGAATAAAATTTCTCCAAAAATTATTGCTCTTACAGGTAGCTCTGGTAAAACTACAACAAAAGAAATGCTAACATCTGTTTGCAGACAATCTTTCAGAACACATTCAACTCCACTAAACCACAATAATGAAATTGGATTTTGTCAAACAATTATGTCTATGCCGGTTGATACTCAGGTTTTAATTTTAGAAATGGGTATGAGAGGTTTGGGTGAAATCGAATTGCTTTCAAAATATTCACACCCTGATATTACCATTATTACTAATGTTGGGACTTCTCATATTGGTAGATTAGGAAGTAGAGAAAATATTGCAAAAGCGAAATGTGAAATTTGTAAATATCAAAAAGAAAATGGATGTTTTATTGCTCATGATAGCGATTTAATCAGACAAACTGTAGAATTTAAGGGCGAAAAAGTTTATTTTTCAATAAAAGATGTTGAATTTATTGAAAAACAAATTGGTAAAACAAAATTTGAATATAAAGATGAAGAGTACCAGCTTAATATTGAAGGTGATTATAATGTAGAAAATTCTCTTGCAGTCATTGAAACAGCACTACATTTGAATATGTCACCTGACAAAATTAATGAAGGTTTAAAACTTTATGCACCTATCGAAAAACGTTGGCAAATTGAAAACATTGGAGATTTTAGTATTATTAATGACTCTTACAATGCAAACCCAGATTCAATGAAAGCCGCTTTATCGACAGTTTTGGAGCTTTATCCAAAGGCAGTACTAGTTCTTGGTAATATGGGTGAGCTTGGTCAGGATGAAGTTTATTATCATCAGCAAATAGGTGATTATATTATAGAAAAAGCTGGAGATGATAGCGATTTGAAAGTTATTACTGTTGGTAATTTGGCATCTAAAATTGCTGAAACAGTAAAGAGAAAAGGTATGAATGCTGTAGCTTTAGAAAATAATTCTCAGGCTGTAGAATTTATTCGTAATAATATTGAAAAAAATTCTACAATTTTCTTAAAAGCTTCTCGTTCTATGAAATTTGAAGAAATTCTTAACGGATTAAAAGGAGATATATCATGATTATGGCAACCGTGGCCTTCATTTTAGGTTTAATTTTATGCCTACTTTTTGGAGTTCCATATATAGATTTTTTAAAGAAAAAAACAATCGGTCAATATGTGCTTGATTTAGCACCAGAAGCTCATAAGCAAAAACAAGGTACACCTACTACAGGTGGTGTTTTTATTGTTCTTGCGGTTATTTTAGCATCTTTGATTGTATTGGCTCTAGCTCAAAGACTTAATGCAATTGGATTTATTATTCTTATAACTTTATTTTTCTATACTCTTGCAGGTTTTCAAGATGATTATTTGAAAATAAAAGGTAAAGAAAATCAAGGTTTAACTCCTCGTGGAAAATTAATTAGACAAATTGTAATAGCATTTTTGCCTGCAATTTTTATTCCTCTAAGTGGTGAACAATTTACTAGAATTGCTTTTGGTTATAGCTACATTGATT